>JBBRVB010000100.1:0-10945 GCA_038247275.1 Chroococcales cyanobacterium | reverse complement strand
GAATATTCATGTGAGTCAGTTGACAGTTGACAGTTGACAGTTGACAGCGGCAAGACAACTTATATGATTGGTTTCATATTCTCTCAAACCAATCATTCTATCGATCGTACTTTGTTTAAATCGAGAAATGTATGAATCTAGATCGATCGTTCTGCCCACACGCCCGACGATCGATCTGATTGACTTAATCGGTCTATTTTTATTTTATCAAATTAGCTACGGCTCGATCTGACAAAGCAGTTGCGATCGATCCTGGATCGATCGAGTGTCCGATAAATACTAGTTTAGTCTGCCGTCGCTCGTCTGTGCGCCAAGGTCTGTCGTAAAATTGCTCGAAGCGGTTGCCGACACCTTGAATGACTAGCCGCATTGGTTTATTTGGGACGGCGACAAATCCCTTGATCCGGTAGATTTCCTGTGCGGCGACGAGGAGTTCTAATTGTTGGCGTAATTGTTCGGGGTCAAATTCGCGATCGATAACTAGATTAATCGAGTTAATATCATCATCGTGCTCGTGGTCTGCTTCGGTGTCGTGATGACTGGGACGCTCGGCGAGATGGTCTTCTACGGCCGCATTCAATCCCAAGATGGTGTCTACATCGACAATCCCGCGATCGCTAGTAACTATTTTGACCGATCGGGGGAGTTCTTGGTTGATTAGATCGATCGTTTGTTGATACTGCTCGGTAGTTACCAAATCAGCTTTATTTAAAATTACCAAATCTGCACAAGCTAACTGATCCTCAAATAACTCCTGCAAGGGAGTCTCATGATCCAGATTCTCATCTTCCTGTCTGAGCGCGTCTACAGCCAGCGGATCGCTGGCAAACCGCCCATCTGCGACGGCATCGCAATCAACTACCGTAATCACCGCATCTACCGTCGCTGCGGTGCGAATTTCTGGCCATCTGAAGGCAGTTATGAGCGGCTTGGGCAGTGCCAAACCAGAAGTTTCGATCAAAATGCAGTCAATGTCATCGCGCCGCGCGATTAGAGCTTGCATCGTGGGCAGAAATTCTTCCTGTACCGTACAGCACAAGCAACCATTGGTGAGTTCGACGATATTGTTGGGAGCTTCAATCTCATCATCGGGGCAAACTTGACAGGATCGCAACAGCTCACCATCGATCCCCAATTCGCCAAATTCATTGACGATGACTGCAATCCGCCGCCCGTGATTGTGAGTGAGTAAATGTCGAATCAGCGTGGTTTTGCCACTACCGAGAAATCCAGTAATGACGGTGACGGGAATTTTTTTTGCCATGTTAATTTAATCTGTGTGCCGCGCACAAATGGGAACGTTACGACTCGGCGGGCATCCTGACTTATCAATTTACCGATCTTGATTCACAGTTGCCCAGGCAGTGGTGGCTTTGCACCAAACTTTCCCCGTTACCTCCACTAGCTGCTCCCCAGTAGAACCGAGTTCGGACTTATAGTTTACCAGAAAGAATTGGTTTGAAGCCGGAACCCACCCCAAGACCGCACTTTTCGCTGTCAACTGTCAACTGTCAACTGTCAACTGAATGAACGCAATCGATCCAGTCCGCAGCAAATTTGAGTTCGAGTGGATTAAGCCAAATCGAACAATAAGAATTCAGCAGTGGCTGTGGTGCCCAGTTCTAGTAATTCTGGGCGATTAATTTGCACCCCATCACCGGTATTTAGGGCTTCGCCATTGAGCGTGAGACTGCCGCTAGCAACTTGCAGCCACCCTAATCGATCGGGTGGCATCTCAAACCTAATCCGCTCTCCAGATGAGAGTACCGATGCATACAGGTCGATATCCTGATGAATGACGACTGAATCTTCGCGACCATCTTTGGATGCTACCAGTCGCAGTTTGCCTTGCTTGGCGGCTGGGGAAAAATTGCGTTGGTCGTAACGCGGGGAGAGCTGCTGACGATCTGGCAGCATCCAGATTTGGAGTAGATGGACGGGTTCGATCGGTGAATTGTTAACTTCGCTATGTTGGATGCCAGTGCCGGCACTCATGATTTGGACATCTCCCGCGCGAATCACCGAGCCAGTGCCGATACTATCTTGGTGTGCCAATTCTCCCGTTAAAACATAGGTGAGAATTTCCATATCTCGGTGTCCGTGGGTGCCAAACCCCGCGCCAGGAGCGATCCAGTCGTCATTAATGACGCGCAACGAACGAAAGCCCATCCGCTGCGGATCGGCGAAATTGCCAAATGAAAATGTGTGGTAGCTATCGAGCCAGTCAATTTTGGTATGACCTCGGTTGTCGCCAATATGAATGGTATTTACATCAGTAGTGTTCATCTAATTACCTCTGGTATGTGTCAATCGGCGTTGCTACGGGGGCGGATGGCAATCTGAGATATTCCGCGCACATTTGTGGGGTTTAAATTGACATTCGGGGGCAAAATAATTCGATCGACAATGTGGACGACTCCATTAGTGGCTTTTAAATCTGGCTCAACAATCTCCGCCTCGTTGACTTTTACTTGCGATCCATCCACATCGATATTAATCCAGTTACCAGCTTCGGTGACCAGTTCGCCCGACTGCAATTGGTTGGCATAAATTTGACCAGAAATTATATGGTAAGTCAAAATTTGGCGGAGGGAGGTGCGACTCGCATCTTGGATCACACGTTTGCGAGTAGCTGCTGGTAGTGAGGCAAAAGCCCGATCGGATGGTGCAAAGATCGTGTATGGGCCGCCCTCTTCTAGTATATTTTCCAAGTCGGCTTTGTCGAGTGCTTGTGCGAAAGTTTGGAGTGAGGGATTGTCATTGATTAAGTCCGCTATGTGCTCGGCTGTGACTGGAGCGGCAGGTGCAGCCCGCGTACCACCCGGTGAAGTCGATTGAGGCACTGGATAGGTCGGTGTCGTCTGTGGGACTTGAGCTAATGGTGGTCTACCACAGGCGGCGATTGATAACAGCGAGATCCCCATCGCCGTTCCAGTCAGGGCTTTTTTGAAGTGGACGTTGAGCATCGATCTTGAAGATTATTGGGTGTGAGGTAAAAAATTTGCCCTGATGGGTGTGACCAAGCAGGGCGGAGAAAATTAGCTAGCGATTAGGCAAAGCCTACGCTGTGCCTAACGGCAGGCTGTCGCCAACGCGAACGCTAGATCGATTGATGGTGAAGGCTTATAGACTAAAATAGGTAGCCAGATGCCAGCGATCGGCAAGTAATGAAGATAAGCTTTCGACATTCATGTCGGCTAAATCTGGCATCACCAGATCTGCCGCATAAAAATCTTGACCGCAGACAGCCGCTCCAGGGGTAGCTAGCGTGGTAATTCCAGCGGTTTTGGCGGCAGAGAGGCTAACGGGACTATCTTCGATCGCGATCGCTTCATCAGCGGTGATACCGAGCTGTTCGAGACAGTAGATATATGCGTCGGGTGCGGGTTTGGGTTTGGCAATTTGGTCGAGCGTGACGATGTGAGCAAATCTGTCGAATGGTAGTAGTCCAGATAGTGCCGCACCGATACCTTCGACATTCTCAGCCGATGTCGATGTGCAAAAGGCAACCTGAATATTTTCGCTCTGGCAAGCATCGATTAATTCGACCACCCCCGGACGCGGACTCAGCGGGGTATTTGCGAGTAATTCTACAAAATGTGTGGTTTTGGATTGGTGGAGTGCGACGATTTGTGCGTCGGTAACGCCAGCACGAGCGGGGTCGGCATCGCGATAGGCACGGAGGCGATTTTGACCCCCATTGGTGGTAAGTAATTCACGGTAGGTGGCGATATCCCAGTTCCAGTCGAGTCCAGCTTCGGCGAATGCCGCGTTGAATGCTTGACGTTGGAGATCGGATGTTTCGGCGATCGTGCCGATCGCGCCAAAGATAACTGCTTTGAGGGTCATAGGTTTAATTGAGTTAATAGTTATGGATGATGGAACCAGTTGGAGAGCTGCTGTACGGAAGGCTGGCTTACTGACATGTGTGTTGGAGCTAAAGCGTAGTCTTTGTGTAAAGGGGCTAGGGTATATACACAAGTCGGATGGACTTCGTTTGAGGTTGAGTTACCCCCCAACCCCCCTTATAAAGCTGCGGTGTATACACAAGTCTAGATAGAAGCGAAAACCCTAGAAATCCCCCTGTTTGGTGCGCTTCCATGGTCGGGAAACCCGACCGGAGCGCATCCGCTAAATCCCCCTTGGAAAGGGGGACTTTGACCGGATCTGAGCAAGCTTTCCAAGGGGGTTTGGGGGATTTAGATCTAGGAACGAAGTCTAGTAAACTTGTGTATACACGGTAGCCTTATAAAGGGGGGCTTTCTTGCTCCCTCCCCTTTATAAGGGGAGGGCTGGGGTGGGGTAAAGGACGACGATCGTCACCAATTTACTTGTGTGTACAAGGTAGCTTGTAAAGGAGAGGGAGCCGGAAAACCTAAAGCCTAAACCACCCTTAACAACACTGGTTCGGCATCTATTTTAATCCGAAACAGAGTGTAGGGTTTTTGGCGCAGGTCTTGCCCTTTTTGATATTTGGGCTGGCGGTGGAGTTGATTGGTGGTGATGTAGAGGTAGCCATCGGTGGCGATCGACATAGTATCTGGCCACATGAGGCGGGGATCGGAGACGACGGTTTCCCACATACCTTCGGCAGCCATGCGGCGGAGGACGGCGTGATGCTCGAAGTTGGTGGCGTAGACGTAGCCAGCGGCATCGGATTCAAGTCCGTCGGCGCAGCCGCCTTTGTCGCCCTCGTAGGTAACAGTAGCGGAGACGGTTTCGGCACCCATGTCTCGATCGACTAGGGACTCGATCGGGACGCTATAGAGGCGGCGACTGATGAGGGGGCAGTAATATATCCGGGAGCCTTCAGCATTGATGGCGATGCCGTCTGCGCCCATTTTCATGCGTGCGGTGGTACCGTCGGCTTGGCGTTCCATGAGAGGTTGTCCTTCAACGATCGGCAGGCAGTAAAGGGGGATTTCGGCTTTGGTAGAGGGATGGTCATGCAGTTTGCGCCAGCTCTCACCGGAGCCGAGATCGACGACGATGATGCCGTTGGGACCAGTATCGGAGGAGTCGGTGATGAAGGCGGTTCCTGCGGTACCTCGGATCAGATCGAAGCGAATATCGTTGAGGTAAGTGGTGGGGAGGGCGACATCTGGGGGGAAGAGGATGGTGTTGATGACGCGATCGGTTGTCAGGTCTACACAGACCAATTTGGGGCCGCCAGGTTGGGTGGGTTGGAACATGGGACTACCCGTATCGAGGATCCACAATCGATCGATCGGATCGACGACGACGCTCTGGACGGAGACGAGGGCGGCGGCGAGGTTGTCTGGCTGGGTGTGGTTGAATTCAAGACTGGGATAAGCAACCGCTTGACCATCGACGATCTCAGCGACGGTAAACTCTACGTCATCGCCCCATTTGGGGAAATTTACAAAAATGCGCCCTTGATGGGATACCGTTACGCCAGTTGGCATCGGACCATCAAACTGGGCGACTATCTCTAATGTCCCGATCGATTGAACTGTAGGTGTCTTTTGCAATTGGCTAACCATTGGCAATGTTTCCTAATTTGGTATTTGTGGCAATCTCAAGTTGATGGGAACGCTAATTATCGATCCGCTCTCCAGTTGATGTGACGAGCAGGTCGAAGCCGTTTTTGGCAAATTGTTTGGCTAGTTCGTAACCGATGCCGCTAGAGGCACCAGTTACGACCGCTAGCGGTCGAGTCGCTGCGGTTGGGGAAGAGTTGGTCATGAATATTTAAACTTTTAAATACTTTGGTGGGTACTGTGGGGCGATGTGTGGACTTTGTATTTACAACCCCCTGAGAAAGCTACGGTACACACAAGTCCGAGCAACAGCGGAGCTGAAGGACTACGCATCGCCGCTAACAGACCGATCGGTAGATCCGCGATTTCAATAGCCACTAATCTAGACTAGTTACTAATGTTCTTTTCCAGTTCTTTCTCGCTTCTTTTCGCGACATCTGGATACATTTGACCGAATTCTTTGACGGCATCTGCGGATTGTTCGCCAATGCGTTCGATGCGTTCGCCCGGTTTGCCTTTGACTTCACGAGCTTGTTGCTGCCATTCTCTGGTCGTCTTTGGTCGATCGGGATTTTCTTGATGTACCATCCGATCGAGTTTATCGATCGTGGCTTTGCTTGCCAGATCTGGTGCTACGCTAGTATTTAGTAAGATGAAACCGATCGCGACGACCGATAAAAACTGCCGTACTTGTAACTGTTTAAACCAGTCACCGATTTGAATCATTGTCCGTGCGATCGTATTTAACATTTTTATTTCCTGTATGATAAATAGTAAACTTCGATGAGTAATCTTTTTGCCATTAATTATTAAGATTAACTAGCTCTATGCTAAAATCTTCTCTACCAAAAGATGTAGATTGAATAATTTAGAAAAATAAAAAAGATCGCGATTTAGATTAATTATTTAATAGAGAAGAGGACAAGTCCGTGCGGACGTGCCTACGGCAGGGTTACGCCAACATGCACAATTACCAACTAAGTGCCGATCGGTTCGCTATACCCCTGGATATTTTCTGGCTCGAATTGACGTAAGATCCGAGTAGCGCGATCGATTAGTTCGCCAGTACCTTTGACAATTACTAAATATTTACCAGCATTGAGCCGATTTCGATATGGTAATGCGTCGCCGCTACCAATGGTAAGACCGACTACTCCACCTGAAAAATAAGCACCTAAAGCACCCGCACCCGCGCCGAAAATTCCACCCAAAAGGTGGTTGCCGATCGGGGCGAGTTCGGGGACGATTTCAATTGCGGTCAACCAATTAAAAGCGAAGCCAGCAATAAACCCAAAGCTGACTAACCAATACAATTCGCGTTTGATTCCGGCGCGGGCTGCGGTATTTGGATCGATTAATCCATAGTCATCAGCACTTTGATAACCGTCGCCTAAAATGTTAATGCCATCATTCGGCAAGCCTTCTTTTTCCAGAGCAGAATAGGCTGCTTCGGCTTGAGTTCGATCGGGTAAAACTGCAACTAAATAGTTCATAAAAATTAGGAATAGATGAGGACAGATTCCCGACTTATCAACGAAGTCGGGGATCTCAACGCGAATGCAAAATTCACTCATTAGTAGGGGTTTAGAGCCTCCTGCCTAAAGGTGCGATAGTTGTTAAGAGGGAGATTTAAACTCCCTCCTAATAACTTCGCTCTCTTGAAAAGGTGCTCTACTTGCCTGTACCACCGTATGGTGCCGCCTTTGTTCCCCGACCATGCAACCAACCCAAGCTGCGGCTCACCTTTGGACGGGTTCGCTGTCAACTGTCAACTGTCAACTGTTTAACGGCTACGCGATCGGAATTGTCGGCCATTCGGTTGTTTGAGCTACTTGACCGGGTTTGAGGATAACTTTGATACAGCTCTCTTTTTTGTGCTTGAAGATCTCGTAAGCGTGGGGGGCTTGCTCTAGCGAGAGACTATGAGTGATGACAAATGTCGGGTCGATGTCGCCGTTTTGGACTCGATCGAGTAATGGTTGCAAATACTTATGAACGTGTGTCTGTCCCGATTTCATCGTCAAGCCTTTGTTCATAAATGCACCCATCGGGATTTTGTCAACGAAGGCATTATAACCACCAGGTACAGAGACGCTACCCCCTTTGCGGACAGCAACGATCGCCTGACGCAGTGCGGTTGGATTATCGGTTTCGAGCTTGACTGCCATCATTGCTTTGTCGTAGAAGCCTTCCAATCCCATCCCGTGCGCTTCCATGCCGACAGCATCCATCGCCGAATCAGGGCCGCGTCCGCCCGTCATTTCTTTAAGAGCTTCGCCAACTTCGATCTCCTCATAGTTGAGCACTTCTGCCCCACCAGCCTTCGCCATAGCCAGCCGTTCGGGGACGCGATCGATCGCAATTACCCGCTCGGCACCAAGCATGAAGGCACTCCGAATCGCAAATTGACCCACTGGGCCACAGCCCCAAATCGCGACGGTATCCCCCGGCTCGATATTACAATTTTCGGCTGCCATATAGCCGGTGGGGAAGATATCGGTAAAGAATACTACCTGCTCGTCTGTCAAGCCATCGGGAATCTTAAATAAACCGACATCAGCAAACGGGACACGGGCATACTCAGCTTGACCGCCAGCATAGCCACCCAACAGATGCGAATAGCCCATCAGACCCGCTGGCGAGTGACCCATAACTTTTTCAGCCAACCAACCATTGGGGTTGGAGTTGTCGCACAACGACCACAAATCCCGATGGCAAAAGAAGCAGGAGCCGCAGGAAATCGTAAAGGGGACGACCACGCGATCGCCTATTTTGACATTAGTCACTTTACTACCCAGTTCGACCACCTCGCCCATGAATTCATGACCGAGGATATCCCCTTTTTTCATGGTGGGGTTCAAACCGTCGTATAAGTGCAGATCGGAACCACAAATCGCGGTGGTGGTGATGCGGACGATCGCATCGCGCGGATTGAGGATCTTGGGATCTGGTACTGTTTCTACTTGTACTTTATTCTTACCTTGCCAACAAACTGCTCTCATATAGTGAATAGTGAATAGTGAATAGTGAATAGTGGATCGATTGTCTAGTTGTTGGGTGGGAAGGAAAGTCGTTGGTTCCAGTTAGGCTGCTACCAGTCCTGGTTTGAGGACGATCTTGATGCAGTTATCTTGCTTTTGTTGGAAGATTTTGTAACCGTGGGCGGCTTGCTCTAGCGGCAAAATGTGGGTAATGATAAATGTTGGGTCGATGTCGCCTTTTTGAATCCGATCGAGTAAGGGTCGCAGATACTTGTGAATGTGGGTTTGTCCCGTTTTCATGGTTAAACCCTTATTCATGAACGCACCCATCGGTACTTTATCGACTAGCCCAATGTAATCGCCTGGGAGGGAGACTGTACCGCCTTTGCGGCAAGCGACAATTACCTGGCGTAGGACATTAGCTCGATCTAGTTCGAGTTTGACAGCCTGCATCGCCTTGTCATACAAACCTTCGATTCCTTGACCGTGGGCTTCCATCCCGACGGCATCCATCACGGCATCAGGGCCGCGTCCGCCAGTCATTTCTTTGAGGGCTTCGCCGACTTCAATTTCTTCATAGTTGAGGATTTCAGCTCCTCCTGCTTGAGCCATTTGCAGCCGTTCGGGGATGCGATCGATCGCGATTACCCGCTCGGCACCAAGCATGAAGGCACTCCGAATCGCAAATTGACCGATCGGACCACAACCCCAGATCGCCACTGTATCGCCCTGCTGAATCTGACAATTTTCGGCTGCCATATAGCCAGTCGGAAAAATATCGGTGAGAAAGATGACCTGCTCGTCGGTTAGCCCGTCGGGAATTTTGAGTAAACCCACATCAGCAAAGGGCACCCGGGCGTATTCAGCCTGTCCGCCTGCATAACCGCCCAGAAGATGGGAGTAGCCATAGATCCCCGATGGGGAATGACCCATGAATTTCTCGATCGCCCAGGCATTGGTATTGGAGTTATCACACAACGACCAGAAATCTCGACTGCAAAAGAAGCAGGAGCCACAAGCGATGCTAAAGGGCACGACGACTCGATCGCCAATTTTGACGTTATTGACTTTACTACCCAGTTCGACCACTTCGCCCATGAATTCATGACCGATAATATCCCCCTTTTTCACTGTGGGAATCATCCCAGCATATAAATGCAGATCGGAGCCACAAATGGCTGTGCTGGTGATTTTGACGATCGCATCGCGGGGATTGAGGATTTTGGGATCTGGTACCGTTTCGACCTCTACTTTATTAGCACTCTGCCAGCAAACTGCTCTCATATTAAATAGTGGATAGTGGATAGTGGATAGTGGATCGATTGTCTGTTTTTTGGGTGGGTAAATCTGGCGCAACCAAACTAACTCCGCTGCCCACACGATTGACCTTCGGTTGTGGCAATCTCGCCCGTCTCCATCAGCATCTTGAAGCGGCGTAAGTCATCGCCGATTTGCTGTTCGGGATTTTCGCCAAATACGGAGGCAATCGCGGCTGTCAGTGCGCCACCAGGGACGCTATACTCCAATACCACCTTGACTTCGGTACCGCGTCCGGGGGGTGCGGCTTGGAACCGGACGAATCCTGAATTTTCGACTTGGGCATCGGCGACTGATGCCCAACTAATTAATTGATTTTCGCGATCGTTAACAATCTCGGCATCCCACTCGACACTATTGCCCAGGGGTGCATTTGCCACCCAATGCGATCGAGTATCACTGAGCACCGTCACTGATTTGAGGTGCTTCATGAATGTCGGCAAGTTCTCAAAATCGTGCCAAAAAGTATATAGTTCCTCGGCTGACTTATTTTGAATCGTCACGGTTTTTTCGACCCGCAGCGGCTTATCTAGCCCCGCTGCTTCGACGACTTTCTCTTGTAAGCTTTTCTGAGAGGTGGCACCATGATAGGCTAAAGTTCCACCCGCGATCGCCATCAGCGCACCGCGCAAGGAACGTTGACTCAATCCCGATAACACCAGCGCACCGCCGGTAATCAGCGACCCCCAGCGTTCGGTATCGCTAAAATTTTCTGACGAATTATCACTACCACTCGATTTAGTTTCCATTTTGATGACCTCCTAAATAATTCTCAAATCGATCGATTTAGCCCCTGTTCCCAGCTTGGGAGAGGGGAGCAAGAGTCCGACCCTTGCTAGCAATTTTGGGCGCGGCGGCTAGACAATGAGAGTCAGCCGCTGAGATGCCCACTTGCAACTAATCCATGTCTGGCAACATGGTTGCCGCAATCAGAGCTAATGCACCTAAACCCGCAGCAGCACTCCATTTAACCGCCGGATGCAGATCGAACCAATCCAAGAAACTGGGGATCGTCTTATCGGTAAAGTCGCCAGTTGTGGTGCTGTAACCTTCGATCGGCTCAAATAGGTTATTGGGGTCGTCTGCGGCTTTAATCGTATTAGTACGTTGTCCGGGAATCGCGATCGCCCCGACAAGTGTATCGGT
>JBBRVB010000099.1:0-11043 GCA_038247275.1 Chroococcales cyanobacterium | reverse complement strand
TATTATTAATAGCTAAAATCCAGTTGGTGGGCAGTGCCTACCTTACGAATAATATTCTATTCCCTAAAGCCTAACAACTAAAACCTAACCCCTAACTGAACAGATGGCGATCGAATCTAACGTAACTCCAATTAATTTCTGGCAAGTTCCCCAACAATGGTGGCGTAAAAAAATTGTGCCAGTAATTGCCAATCTCAAATTTGCCATCTCACTAGTACTGATAATCGCAGTCTTGAGTATTACTGGGACAGTCATCGAGCAGGGCGAAACACCAGCATTTTATCAAACTAATTATCCCGAGCATCCAGCTTTGTTTGGCTTCCTTAGTTGGAAAGTAATTCAAGTAATTGGTCTCGACCATGTATATCGAACTTGGTGGTATTTAGGACTATTAGTGCTATTTGGGATTAGCCTAATGACTTGTACCTTCACCACCCAGCTACCGATGCTCAAATCGGCACGAAAGTGGAAATTTTATGATAATCCTAAATTCTTTCAAAAACTGGCTCTGAGTGCAGAAATTGACGATCGCGATTTAGATGCACTGTCTAAACAATTGCAGACTCAAAAATATAAGATTTTTACTGAAGGTGATAAACTTTATGCTCGAAAAGGGTTGATTGGTAAGATTGGGCCAATCGTTGTCCACATTGGGATGATTCTGACTTTACTAGGTGGCGTTTGGGGTGCAATGACAGGATTTATCGCCCAAGAAATGGTACCGAGTGGTGAGACGTTTCAAGTCAAAAATATTCTCGATGCTGGCCCGTTAGCACGCAATCAAATTCCCAAAGATTGGTCGGTCAAAGTCAATCGCTTCTGGATTGACTATACACCTTTAGGCACAATCGATCAATTTTATTCCGACCTATCAGTAATCGATAATAGTAGCAAAAAAGAACTCGATCGGCAGACGATTCATGTCAATAAACCATTAAAGTATGATGGCGTTTATTACTATCAAACTGACTGGTCGATTTCGGGTGTGAAGGTCAGGATTAATAACAGTCCGATTTTTAGACTCCCGATGGCACAATTGGGACAAGGTGTTCAAAATCGAATTTGGGGAACGTGGATTCCCACTAAGCCAGATTTGAGCGAGGGTGTCTCGCTCCTAGCCAAGGATTTGCAGGGGACATTATTGGTTTACGATACCAAAGGTCAATTAGTCTCTAGCGTGCGCGCTGGTAGCTCATTAGAGGTCAATGGGGTCACGCTCAAAGTTCTCGAAGTTATCGGTGGTACTGGCTTACAGATTAAAGCCGATCCCGGAATTCCGATCGTGTATTTAGGCTTTGGCTTACTAATGCTCGGTGTAGTAATGAGCTACTTCTCCCACTCCCAAATCTGGGCAGTAGTCAAGGATCGCAAATTGTACCTGGGTGGGCGCACCAATCGCGCTCAGGTCGTGTTTGAGCGCGAAACGATCGAGATTATCGAACGGCTCCAAAACGCGCCAGCGGTCGATGTGGCTAACGATCTGAAGGTACCAACCGTCGCTGGTTAAGTTTTATGTTGGATTTAAAATAGTGCGGTTCGATTCGGGCATGAATTAATGTGAGTGTAGTGTAATAGAAACAGCTAATAACCTCAGCCGATCTGGCTGGCAACTTGGGTCGTAGCAAATTGCTCGCTCGTGATTTGTGTCGATCGCTGTAACAACACAAAATATTTAATCTCACAAATTTTCCATGATTACCGGAATGTTGGTTTTATCTGTTGTTGTTAGCACTATCGACAGAAATCTCTAAAATCAACAATCACTTCTCAGGTAAATACCATGAAAATTCCTCAATCCGCAGTTGCTATTTTTGGTAGTGCTGCTCTCCTCGCGATCGCCTCTATAACTGCCCTAGAAACCAAGGCAGTAGACTTCCCCAGTCGTCAACCGATGAGAATTGCCCGCACGGTTACTTGTTCGACGACTGATGGTACTTGGTTTCACTCCGGTAAAGGTATCCCAGTCAGTCAAATTAGTGGTAATCGTATTCGAGTGAATATGTCGAACTTTAGGAGACCAACTGCCATGGGACGGATACTCAGCCCCACTCAAATCGAAGTCACTTTTCCTGATGATGGAACTTTCATTGGTACTTTAAACGGAGACGGACAAATTAGTTGGAATAATGGCACGGTTTGGCAAGCAACTCAATTTGCGGGGTCTTGGAAATATGAAGGTGAATATGGGCCGAAGGTCAGACAATTAGGCGATGAACTCCTCGTCGGGATGTCTAAATATAATCGCCCGACTGCGCGAGGAAATGTGACTGCTCCTGGTAGAGCAACTGTTAATTTTACTGATGATGCAATCCACACGGCAACTTTAGTCGGGCCTAATTGCATTAAATGGTCAAATGGCACCACTTGGACAAAATAGCCGCTTATCCGATCGAGCATTCCCGACATCGCTCCCCCGTCAACTGCTGCTTGAGTTGATTGCTGATTGCCATCAACCCCAGCAGCCATGAATCGCGATGGGCAGCAATTTGCTCTGTTGTGCTTAACCCGTTGGCGTAGCCTCTCCCTTGGGAGAAACTCACGTTAAATTACTTAACTCAAATCCGCTCCCATCTTGATTGTCAAAGCTCTATGGCTGTGTTAACTTAGCAATAGGTAGTAAATTACCTGTTGTCTAGTACAGCTATCCAATTATTATATTAGGAGGTGGTGCCCATGATCGAGAGTAGTACACGTCTGGGTCTCGAAACTGGAGTTAGCCGGCTGAGTGCTGGGACTGTCCTCTAGTAAACTTATCGGTTTGTCTATAGAATCGTTCTAGATTCACTCCTGTCTTGTTTGTAGAGTTTCTCTCAGCAGCCAGGTTCCAGCGAACAGACCCCCTAGACCGCTCCTATTACTAGTACTGAGATTTTAGAATCTTATCTAGTAGTAGGAGCGGATAGTTTTTGGGAGGTTAATTTTAAGTATTCAACTATCTTTCCAGGTGCCATGAAAACCCATCGGCACCACACTCGGTAAACGTAACCGACAGACAGGAGATTCATCTAACCTGTCACAATCGAAAATCCAGACTTCACTCTGGTGTTGTTTGCCATCATAAATAACTGTCACAATCCAGCCTTTGCTAGCATCGAATTTATCGACAACATGAATTGGCTCAGTCGGATATAAATGACTAGCAAGATCGGCAGTAGTTAAAGTATTGGTGTGTCGATCGAATCTGCCAATCGTACCGACTAATTCGCGGCTGAGAACTGCATTTGGCTTGTGAACGGCTAGATATGTATATCGCCATTCTTGTCCGACTCGATCGCTTTCGACTAGCGGAAATTCACAACTACGATCGCTTAATCGATCGCTACTAATTAGTTTACCAGCATTCGGATCGATGACTAATTGCCATAACGTACCGATTGCTTCTGTATGAGTTTCACCACTAGCAACTTCTCTCAAAAATTCATTAGTGCCAAAATCTGGATAGCGGACTAGATCGCAGATAATATGTCCATTAGCATCGACGTAACCATTGCCAAAATGCCATTGGTACCACGGATCGGTAGTGAAGTTACTAACTAGGCTGAGATTTTCGCGATCGAATACCATTATTTGCGTCCCTAGTTCTGGCTTCCAGCGAATCGATTCACTGTAGCTAGCCAATTGCAATAAAATTGGCAATGGTTGAATCTCGATCGGATTAATGCAAAAAATTAAATACTTACCAACCATCAAAAAGTCATGAACGGTCGTCAGTCTGGGTAACTTAGCTTGAGTAGATTTAATGACCTTACCACTGCGATCGCTCACATACAGATTGAGTTTTGGTTGCGCGCCGATCGAGATGCCAAAATTGTAGATATGTCCAGAAATCGGATCTACTTTAGGATGTGCTGAATAAACCAACGGAGTCAGATCGCTACCTAAATTATCCGTCCCGATCGTTGCTAACGTATCCAAATCTAGCGCGTGCGGCTCGGCACCTTCCCAGAGTGCCAACAATCGATCGGGTAGTGCCAAAACCGACGTATTTGCTGCATTTCCCAGCGATTTACCAAAGCGTTCCCAGAGATTGCCAGATGGGAGCATCCCATAGTTACCATACAACCACCGATCGACCTGACTTTCTTCCTGATATTTCTTGGTCTGAACGTAGCGATAGACCCCGCTAGCAGCCCCGTCAGCGAACTTTACTGCCAAAATAGCCCCATCCCCATCAAACCAATGTCCGACCCGCTGACCGCCACGTTCGAGCCGTCCGGGGCCATTCCGATAGAGAGTACCACGCAAGCCATCAGGAATAGCACCAGCGATAATCTGGAGCTGCGTCTGGGGAAATTCGGGTGCTGGCGAGGCGAGAGCTAGACCCCATAAAGGTTTAGTGGTTGATAGAGGGGTGATAGTTGTCATTGGTTGCTAAATTCAATCGCTGGTTGGCTGACACGTCTTTGTTTAAATTTTACAGTGGTTATCTTGTAAGTGGATTACAAACTCAACAAAATAGAGTTAGTGAGTATCTTTTTAATCGCCCACAATAACTGTGGTCTATCGAGCAATAAGTAACTATTAATAATCGATCGAGTTGTAATCAGATTAGCAATTATTTTCGGTCGGCTACACCAAGGATCGCAAGCAGTGTAAAATCGATCGGCTTTGAGGTGTGGCTATGTCAAAATATTAGCGGTTGCCGACATTAGGGTACACCAACGATCTCCAGCACAGTAAGATCGATCTATTGCAACAAGACATCTGTGGGAACACCTGGTTGAAGATGAATAGCCCGATTTAATCGATCGAATTAAGGCTGTGTCCATACTTTCTATTCTACCTCGGTCGCCACTAGCAACTTGTTCCGCTAACTGGGCGATAATTAACTACTAATAGTTGATAACCGATCTCCGCGCCCTACCATGTCAGATAATTCAATTGAATCTACGCTCCACGAAGAGCGACTATTTAGCCCCTCAGCAGCGTTCTCCCAAGCAGCACAGATTAAGAGCTTGGCAGAGTATGAAAGTATTTACGCCCGCGCTCAAGCAAATCCCGAACAATTTTGGGCAGAACTGGCAGAGAGCGAATTGCATTGGTTCAAGAAATGGGACAAAGTTTTGGATTGGCAACCCCCATTTGCCAAGTGGTTTACAGGCGGGAAGATTAATATCTCGTATAATTGTCTCGATCGACACCTTACTACTTGGCGCAAGAATAAAGCCGCGTTGATTTGGGAAGGCGAACCCGGTGACTCGCGCACCCTGACTTACGCTCAGTTGCATCGCGAAGTCTGTCAGATGGCAAACGCGCTCAAACAGATGGGTGTAACTAAAGGGGATCTAGTCGGGATCTACATGCCGATGATTCCTGAAGCGGCGATCGCGATGCTAGCCTGTGCAAGAATTGGGGCGGTACATACCGTCGTCTTTGGTGGGTTTAGTGCTGAAGCTTTGCGAGACAGATTGGCAAATGGTCATGCTAAAGCGGTAATTACTGCTGATGGTGGTTGGCGCAAAGATGCGATCGTCCCTTTGAAAATTCAAGTCGATAAAGCGTTAGAAAATAATGCTTGTCCGACGGTAGAAAAGGTTTTAGTCGTCCAACGTACCAAGCAAGACATCCCGATAATTGAGGGGCGCGATATTTGGTGGCATGAAATTCAGCCTACCGTCTCCGCCGACTGTCCCGCTGTCGAAATGGATGCTGAGGATATGTTATTCGTTCTGTATACCTCCGGCAGTACAGGCAAACCCAAAGGTGTCGTCCATACCACCGGCGGTTATAACCTCTACAGCCACATCACCACCAAATGGATTTTCGATCTTAATGATACCGATATTTACTGGTGTACCGCCGATGTCGGCTGGATTACCGGACATAGTTATATCGTCTATGGGCCATTATCCAACGGCGCAACGACGGTAATGTATGAAGGAGTCACCCGCCCCTCACAACCGGGCTGCACCTGGGATATCATCGAAAAATATGGTGTCACCATCTTCTACACCGCCCCCACCGCCATTCGTGTCTTTATGAAAATGGGTGAAGAACTCCCCAACGCCCGCAACCTCTCTTCCCTTCGCCTCCTCGGTACTGTCGGCGAACCGATTAACCCTGAAGCCTGGATGTGGTACCACCGCGTCATCGGCAAAGAAAAATGTCCGATCGTCGATACTTGGTGGCAAACTGAAACTGGGGGCATTATGATTACTGCTCTCCCCGGCGCAATTGCGACTAAACCAGGCTCCGCTACGCGCCCTTTCCCCGGCATCGTCGCCGAAATCGTCGATCTCGATGGTGAAACCCTCCCCGCCAATAGTGGCGGCTACTTAGCTGTAAAATATCCCTGGCCGGGAATGATGCGAACAGTCTACGGCGACGACGAACGCTTCCGTAAAACCTACTGGGAACACATCGCCCCCAAAGATGGCAAATACATGTATTTTGCGGGGGATGGAGCGCGTCAGGATGCGGATGGATACTTCTGGGTGATGGGACGCATCGACGACGTTCTCAACGTTTCTGGGCACCGTCTGGGCACAATGGAAGTCGAATCTGCCCTCGTCTCTCACCCTGCGGTAGTTGAAGCCGCAGTTGTGGGCAAACCAGATGAAATTAAGGGTGAAGAAATCGTCGCTTTTGTGACTTTAAATAGTAATTATGTCGGCGATGCAAGTTTAGTAAAAGAGTTGCAAAAACACGTCGGTGTTGAAATTGGGGCGATCGCGCGTCCCGGTGAAATCCGCTTTACCGATGCACTACCCAAGACTCGATCGGGTAAAATTATGCGGCGATTATTACGCGATCTAGCCGCAGGAAAAGAAGTATCTGGTGATACTTCAACATTGGAAGATCGGAGTGTGTTAGACAAGTTGAGAGGTAGTGATTAAATAAATTTGGCGATGGCACACGAGATCGGTAGTTATCCTCATCTACGTGTGTCGCTGCCATCCCTCACTGCCAGTTTTGGAGATCGCGATCGCCAAATTTCCGGTTCCAAATCACAGCTTAGTTAACTAACGTTCGGTACAATTGAAATAACTGTCGATAAACCACCTTTGTGTACTCTCAATTGCCAAATTACTAAAATTCTGGCGATCGATAAATAACGATAAATAACATTATCACGATCGATTAACTAGCACCAATCCCATCAGTTTTGGCTGCTGCGGTGTCGATCGATTCGCCAACTGGTTATTTAATTTGCGCTAACTTCCGCATGACTGACTCATAGGCAGCAGGATTATTTTGAGATTGAAATAATTTAGCAGCCGTCTGGAGATCTTCAGTCGCAGCCGGAGTGGCTTGGAGTTGGGCGTAGAGTAATCCGCGATTGCTATAGGCGAGGGCGTAGGTGGGCTGCAATCGGATCGCGGTATTGTAGTCAGCAAGTGCCTGTTTATAATTTTGAAGTTGAGCTTGAGTCACGCCACGATTGAAATATGCTTCAGCATTTTTTGGCTCGATCGCGATCGCCCGATCGTAATCTAGTAAAGCTTTTTGATATTCACGCGTCGAGTAGAAGACGATGCCCCGATTGAGATAAGCCGTCGCATAATCGGCTTTGAGGCGGATGGCGGCACTATAGTCAGCGATCGCGGCTTGGCGATTGCCGATGGTAAAGTGCATAATCCCGCGATTGTTATAAGCTTCGACTAGCTGAGGATTGAGTTTGAGAGCTGTAGTATAGTCAGCAATCGCCTTATTCCGATCGCCACTTTGACTGTATCCCAATGCCCGATTGAAGTAGCCAGTCGCATCATTGGGGTTGAGAGTAACCAGTCGATTGTAATCTCCAATTGCCTCGGTGGTGTCGCCAAGGTTATTTTTGGCGATCGCGCGATTGAGATAAGCACTAGCCAGATTGGGTTTGAGTTGAATCGCCCGATCGTAATCAGCGATCGCCCCTCGATCGTCGCCAGTCAATCCTTTAGCTTTGCCTCTACCATAGTAGGCATTTGCGTGAGTTGGCTTGAGTTTAATCGCCATATTGTAATCGGCGATCGCACCTTGCTTGTCGCCCAGATCGAGTTTGGCTAACCCGCGATTGTAGTAAGCATCGACACTATTGGGGCTGAGTTGAATCGCGCGATTGTAGCTAGCAATGGCACCTTGCTTGTCGCCATTTTGAGCTGAGATGATCCCTTTGCCGATGAGGAGTTGGGGATCGCGGGGCTTAATCTTGGTGGCGGCTTGGAGATCTGCCATCGCACCCGATCGATCGCCCATACTCAGACGTGCAAAGCCGCGATTGGCATAGGATTCAAAAAATCTGGGATTGAGATCGATTGCGCGAGTATAGTCGGCAATTGCGCCGGAGTTATCGCCACTCAATCCTTTGATAATCCCCCGGTTATTATAAGCATCAACGAAATTGGGTTGCAATTGAATCGCCCGATCGAAGTCGGAGAGGGCACCAATCCGATCTTTATTTTGGTAGCGACGCATGGCGCGGTTGTAATAATCTCGCGCAGATTTCGGGGTTTTGGTGGCGGTAGTGGTTTTGGCAACTTGTCGAACGAGCGTCGGTTGTTGCTCGATGGTGGATGCCTTGACTGGAGGTAATCCCGAAGTGATGAGTAGTGTCATCAACAGCGGCATCGGGATCTGAATCTGATGTATCCACCAGCTAGAAGTTAATTGGCGATCGGTTTGAATTTTCATGATTGAAAGTAGGATGGGATGAACTTACTAAATCGAGACTACCCACTCTATTTCATGTAGAGAGTCGATCGGGAAGTACTTACTGATGTGCTTGGTGAGATCTTAACAAATCTCCTCGGTATGTGATGCTATTGCAATCGATTTATTAATAATCAATAAAATAATAAAGTCTCAAAACACGCTATCTAGCTAAATTCTACCGTTATAGGCTAATGTCGTAAAATCAGTTACAAAGATCGGCTAATTGTCTAATGTTATCCTAATTAATATACTGAAGATAGCTGAGTACAGATCTAGATCTGATGAGTAAATCATCGATTATCAACTAGTTAATCCGACTCTTGTGCGCGGGCAGACGCGACGCGACGAGAACGAGTTATGCATCCGCAACTGTCAACTGTTTATAGTCGCACCACGATCCATTTGCCATTAACTTCCGCAGCTAGCCCGTGACTCAATGTCGATGTGCGAGTGCGATTGGGGGCATTAATCAGGACGATCGTCTGTTCGATCTGGCTGAAGGTGGGCATTTTATCTAGAGCCTGGGTGAGAAATTGCCGGATTACACGGCGTTGAAGGGACAAAGCCAGCGACTGAAGTACAACGCGATCGAGTTTAGTCCCACTTTCATCCAATGCTTGTTGATACCATTCGCTAGCCAGCGACTCTAGATATTCGACATCAGCGCGTAATAGTTCGGCGGTGCGCGCCAAATGGCTCTCGACTTGTGGATTGAAATCGGCAGCTAGTTGGGGGATGATTTCAATTCGGAGTCGATTCCGGGCATATTTAAGATCTTGATTGTAGACATCTTCCCAGACTGGCAATTGATACTCCTGACAAAAGTCACCCGTTTGGGTGCGACTGACTTCTAGCAGTGGCCGCACCAAACTCAGCTCTGGTGTCAACTGACGGTGCCAAGACATGGCACACAGCCCATCAGCACCCGCTCCACGCACCAAATTGTAGAGCAAGGTTTCGGCTCTGTCAGTTTGGGTGTGAGCGGTAACGAGATAGGTACTATTAGTAGTTTGGGCGATCCTCGCCAAGGCTTGATATCGCCACTCCCTCGCCGCCGCATCGGTTTCGGGCAGATTGGCAGTGGTTTCACAATGAAATGGTAACAGCCAGCGGGCACTGACTTGTGCGACTCGATCGGCAATCCCGATATCTTGCGTCCACCCATGATCGCAATGAGCCACCGCTAACTGCCACTGCCAGCGAGTTTGCAAATCGTGGAGCAATTGCCCTAGACACAATGAATCTTGCCCGCCGGATACGGCTAGCAAAATATTTGCCCCAATTGGTAGCAACTGGCGATCGATCAGGCACTGGTGAAGCTGACTGTGTAGAGGTGTCCAAGGCATCAGTAGAATAGCTAATTGCTACACTGTAAACTTGGTAGTAAGTTTGACAGGTTGAGTTATTATACCAATGTCAATGTTACTCGTCATCTTTTATGTTGGTGATAGCTCTCAATCTTGGCAACCGATCGAGCGCAAGTCGTCATCTTACCCACTAATCTCAGTCAATAGTTATAACTCTAATTTGCACGATCTCAACATCACAATCGCCGACATTTGGAGATCGACCACCTATTTATTTACCTGGCTGAAACGTACCATCCTCGATATCTTTGAGATCGTCAAACCAATTTTGGCGAGAAACTTGGAGATCGATCCAGAGACGATCGATCTAGAATTCAAATTCCATCACTTTATCGATCGACTTGCCGCCCAACGCCAACAACAGTCTGGCTCTAAAAATTTGCTTTATTATCTCGAAGCAGCCAATATTTATTTTGATTTAGCTGAGGCTTTTGAACTGAACTTTTTAGCAGACTTCACCGATCGTGCTTGTATCACCGTTGCTGATTTGGTTGTATTAATTCGATCGAGATCGGAGCTTGGCTCATAAATCAAAGGTAGAATCGATGAGTCGATGTGGGCGCACCAAGCAAACGCTCCGTAGTAGCCAAGCCAAGAGCGAACAAGTCCAAATCTTGAGACAGGAATATTGGCAGCAAGTAACAGATATAGACCTCGAGAACTTAGTATTTATCGATACTACCAATCACTCAATTAGAGATCTTTCAGGCAGTCATTGAATATTTACTGTCGAAATACCATCAGCAAAAAACAAGAATGATGGTGTATCGTTAACACCATTTAAATTTCCCGAAAAAGAGAAGTTATCAGCACGAGTGGGAGCAGACGCTAATACTATGCCTGTAGATATAGTAATCCTAACTCAGTTTCAAACTTAATAGTATTTTTGTGCTGAGATCTTTTGAACCGCAGAGACGCAGCGATTCGCCATACGTAGGGTTCCCCGAGGGTTTAGCGAATCAGCGACGCATCGACCTGGAGGTCTCCTCCAGGTTGTGTGCGTCAAGACAAGACAGAGAGCGCAGAGAGAAGAAAAAAGATCTAT
>JBBRVB010000098.1:0-11089 GCA_038247275.1 Chroococcales cyanobacterium | reverse complement strand
TGAGGGGAAATATGCCTATGGTTACCTCAGAAGTGAAAAAGGTACCCACCGCTTGGTGAGAATTTCGCCTTTTAATGCCAATGATAAGCGGCAGACGAGTTTTGCCGGTGTAGAAGTAATGCCGCTAATTGATAACTCCGTACAACTCGATATTCCCGATACCGACCTGGAAATCACGACCACCCGTGCGGGCGGTAAAGGTGGACAAAATGTGAATAAGGTCGAAACAGCAGTGCGGATCGTTCACAAGCCTACAGGGGTCGCTGTGCGCTGTACCCAGGAGCGCAGCCAGCTTCAGAATAAAGAGAAAGCGTTAGTAATTCTCAAAGCGAAACTATTAATTATCGCCCAAGAACAAAAGACCAAAGAGATTGCCGAGATTCGCGGCGATATCGTCGATGCAGCTTGGGGACAGCAAATTCGCAACTATGTTTTTCATCCCTATCAAATGGTCAAGGATCTCCGCACGAGTGTAGAGACAACGGCTGTTGGTGATGTGATGAATGGCGAAATCGATGAGTTTATTGAAGCTTATCTGCGGCAAGAAAATCAGATGGTGAGTGGGTAATCACGGGCTTGACGCGATCGTCCCATTCGATTACATCTGATTTTCAACTTGATTGGCTTGACGCAGTAGCTCGATCGTTCTTTGATAATCGGTCATCTGTCCCTGCTGGCGGAATAATTCTGCGCCAATGGTGAGATCCGCGATCGCGCCCTTTTTATCACCGAGCACCAATTTAACCGCCCCCCGATTGCTATAAGTCTCCGCATCTTGGGGATTAAGGGCGATCGATCGATCGAAGTCTACAATTGCACCCTGTCGATCGCCTAGCTCAAATTTAGCCACACCTCGGTTGTAGTAGGTGAGGGCATCTTGAGGATTGAGGGCAATCGCCTGAGTATAATCAGCAATCGCGCCCTGTTTGTCGCCCAATCCGAGTTTGGCTACTGCTCGATTGGCATAGGCTTCGGCGTATTTGGGATAGATTTCAATCGCCCTGTCGAATTCCAAAATTGCCCCCTGAGAGTCACCCCGCTGAAGCTTCATCGTACCGAGATCGTTACAATCAGTTGCTGTGGCTGGCGTGCGGATGGGTAAACTGGAGGAGGATTGAGCGATCGGGATCGAGATGGTAGACAATACGAGGGCGAGGAGTAAGATAGCAGCGTTCTTCATGGGGGATCGGGCAATTTTGGGGTTTGAGCGATTGCGGATGCGATCAAATTTTTGGGATGGACAGCACCCAGCTTGGTAGCCAATAGATTTGCTATGTTAGGTTTTCCATTTGGCTAATGCTACAAACTGCCGATCTCATTTTCCGGTAAATACCGAGTCGGCAGTCAGGATCTAATATCTTGCCAACTATCCCATATTTTTGAGTCGATCGCATCTATCTATTGAATGTGGGTAGGTCGGCAATCTGCAATTACAACCACTATACAAATATAAATTGAGGAAATTGTGAGCGAAAAGTCGGGGCAATGTCTTGTCTCGCATAATCCGGGAGGAAACCTCCCTGCTGCGAGCCGCTTCATAAATTGCTCCGACACTTTTGATTATTTAGCACCGTCCCTACTAGATCCCCAAATCTGCGGCAATCCGGTGAGCGCAAGCAAACCCCGAAAATGCTACAGCATTTAATCCTTGTCCGGGGAAGGTACTATCGCCCACACAATATAAGTCAGGAACCGCCGTGCGATTGAAGGGCATCGTCAATAATCCGGGCAACTTCCGACGCGGAATTGGGCCATAACTGCCATCAGCACGACCGAGGAAACGTCTGTGGGTGCGCGGTGTGCCGATTTCCATATAATCTAAGCCAGCATTTAAACCAGGAAAAATCCGCTCCAATCGATCGAGTAATACCCCCGCGCGTTCCTCTTTTTTGGCATCATATTCACTCGGCGATAAACCTTCCCAATCGCTCATCCAACTGGGTGTAAACGCATGAACGATATGATATCCCTCCGGTGCCAAGCTTGGATCGAGCAAAGTCGGAATCGACACAAAAATCGTCCCTTCCGGCTCCTCCATCTGCGTCCAATCTTCGAGTAGTACATGGTGACACTCGGTACCCGCAGGCAATACACTCGCAGCTATACCTAAATGCAGACTCAAGAACGCTGGCGACTTCTGATAGCGTTCCTGCCATTTTTGCTCCTTGCTAGGCATTTCCGCAGCGGGTAATAGCTGCTCGAATGTATCCCAGCGCGTCGCATTAGATACAATTTTCTTAGCGCGGAAAATCTTGCCATTTGCCAATTCTACGCCGACAGCTTTACCTTGCTCGGTCACAATTTTGGTCACCCGCGACTTATAGTGGATTTTCCCGCCAGCTTTTTCTAAGCCAGTCACTAATTTTTGGGCAATTTGCCCGACACCACCTTTAGGGTAATTAATCCCGCCATAATGTCGATCTGAAAATACCATCCCCGCATTGATCATCGGGGTCATTTCCGCAGGTACTACAGACCAGATATAACACTCGATATCGATAAATTTAAGTACATTTGGGTCTTTAATATACTTACGGGCGATATCACCGACATTTAATGGTAAATACTTAACTAAACCCAGACAAGCACCTGGATGTTGAAAAAATACCCGCATCAGGTATCGCAACTCTTCTAGTGACAACAAATCCATCGCGTTCAGGCAATTAAATACCCGCCAACACTCATCATAAAACTGCCTAATGCCCTTCGCTTCATGCGGAAATCTAGCAAATAATTCTTGTAAAAACTGTTCGTAATCTTGATGAACTTTGATATCCAAATTGTCAGGTAAATGATACTGCACCTGCACCGGATCGGGAATTGTCTCGATCCTTTCTCCCACTGCTGCTAGCGCACGCGTCAATAAATTGGTTGTACCCTGCTGCCCAAACCCAAAAATCATCGAAGCACCCACGTCGAATCGATAGCCCTCGCGATCGAAATATCCCGAACTTCCACCCGGAATCAGATATCGCTCCAATACCAAAACCTTCGCACCTTTAGCCGCCAACTGAGTCGCCGTCACCAATCCACCAATGCCCGAACCGATAATAATGGCATCAAAAATCGTTCGGTCATCCAGCAACGCAGCAGTTTCAGCAGTAGTACTCACAGTCATAAACGAATCTTAAAAAAATCTAAACCGTCATTCTATCTTCAATTTTAGCCCTTTTCTCGAATAAGCCAAACCAAAAAACCAATTTATCGGGCTAACTTTAGAGTCATAAAAAAGATGGAACCTATATAACCACCTTAATTTGACTGAATCTGGGCAACCCTAGCAAATGAGTGAATCAAATTATCACCATTGCTGCACCAAATTCCGGTTACTCGCTGTAGAATAGAGACATACATGTGAACCCTAGTGGGATTAATCTCCTGGTATTTGCCAATGCTTTCTCTAGACAATTTACCTGCCTCACTTGCCACCAGCGAGAGTCATGCTCCGAAACGGATGTCGATTAGTCTCTCAGCAGAGGCATCAGAGCTATTAGATTTTCTCGCCCAGTCTCAGGGTATCACTCAAAATGAAGCTCTCCGGCGTGCGATCTCCACCGAAGCCTTTTTTCACAAGGAAATGAGATCTGGTGCTAAGGTACTGATTCAGACTGCTGACAAGGAAATCAGAGAAATATTAGTTAGATAAGCAATTAGATTGGATTGAACTATAGCAATCCTAATTCAGCCTCAAACTTAATAGTACTTTTTTACTGATATTTTTTGAGCCGCACACCATCCGCAGCGGTACGCGCACGCCTTTGTTCCCCGACGTAAAAAGCGGATGCATATCTCGTTCCGAGAGGCTACGCCAACACGCGGAGAGTGGAGGAGCACGTGTTGCACCAAGCAGCGCAACAAGACAAAGAGCGCACAGAGAAGAAAAAAGATCTCTGCTTCTCATTTAGAATTGCTATATTTAGCTAACTATTGCTAGTTGGGTAGAAATATGTTTACCCAACTGAATCGAGATTATTCACTTAATAAAATTGTAAAAATCGTGAATGAATTAGAGGTTACGTCTCCAGCTTCAGCGGCTACACTAGTCACAGAAAGAGGTTCATTATCGATCCTAAAAGAATTTGTGGAAAAGCAATCAGCATTACTAGATCTCCAAGAATCTAAATTTATCGCTGCTTCAGATGAAATCATTCAAGCCTTGAAAGCCGCAGATCGTCATATCGATAGTTCTCAGCAGGAGATCGATCGATTAAAATCGCAGACTCGAATGATGTTAACCCAGTTAGAAGCAGTCAAATAATGTGGGATAAAATTCTGGAGTTTGGAAAAGAACTTTTAACACTCAAAGGACAGGTCGGGAGTAATACCTCAGATATCAAGGAATTGCGCCAAGATTTAAAAGATCTGACCGCTGCTGTTCGGGATTTATCATTCTCCGTCCAAAGACTGACAGATGCGACCAAGCATAATCAAGAGATTGAAAAGAGCGAACGAGATCGGCTCATTCTGGTATGGTAAAGCGAACGGGATAAACTTATCGCTCAGTTGCAAAATGCTCTGCTAAAAATGGAAAATCGCTATCTTGCTAGCGGTAATTCTGCCCAGCCAAAGATCGAACCAGGCGATTCAGATCGATCGCCATGATACTTTGAAGATGATTGAATCGAATTAGTAGCCACCGCCATTAGAATCGATCGTTTGTCCGGTAATCCATTGGGCATCATCCGTCGCCAGCCACCCAATCAACCGCGCGGCATCTGCTGGCTGTCCCCACCGCCCTTGGGGATTGGCGGCGCGAATTAGTTCGTATAGTTCGGGTTCCGCCCAGGCGGTATCTGTGGCACCAGGATTGACCGTATTGACGGTAATACCTCTAGAAATAAGATGAGCGGACAAACTGAGGGTGAGTTGCTGCAAGGCACCCTTAGAAGCAACGTAGGCAAGCTCTCCCGGCATCGGTGTCAAACGTTGTCCCGAAGTCAAGAGTATCACTCGCCCCGAACTGTGGCGATGTTGAGCGGCGAAGGCTTGTACCAGTAGTAATGTCGCTCGGACGTTAATGTGTAAATGGGAGTCGATTTCTGCTGCGGTTAGTGCTTCCAAATCTCCCATCGTGCTGTAGGTATGATTGGCAACCAAAATATCCACCTGCCCGAAGGTATCTACCGCCGCAGTCATCACTCGATCGGGTGTGGTAGGATCGCCAAAATCTCCCTCAGCATGGGCGATCCTGGTGCCAGATTCCTCAAGTGTGGCAATCAAGGCAGGTATCCCGTCAGAATCGGCTCCCCAGGCTCGATCGGCATCATAGGGAGTAAATGAGTGAATGAATACATCTGCGCCTAGTGTCGCGAGTCTTTGCGCGATGGCAAACCCGATTCCTTTGCGCCGACTTACTCCTGTGACTAGAGCGACACGCCCTTTTAGTACTGCTGCTGGCAAGACACTCTAGCTCCCGAACAATCATTTTCTGTAAACATCTCTGCGATGTTTGCACTGTAGTTGAATTTTAGCAGCTACGCGCGCAAAAATGTCATTGGGCAATGTATCTAGCTGTTTTTGTACTGATTTAGGCGTGATAATGGCGTAATTCATTCAGATCGATTTGCCCGTTCTGCCATGTATCGATCGAACGTAGTATGATCGCCTGCTTGATAATCAGCACGAGCAGCGTGAATGTCGGCAATGTCATTAGGAGAATCTTCATCATCAAATAATTCAGCCTCCACAAATTCCAAAAGCTGATGTTTCTCAGCAGTTTCCAGTGATGAAACTGCGTCTAGCAAAGATTGAAATGAGATGCCTACTTTTACAGTATTCTCAGCCATGATAATTTTCCTCGATATCTATTTATCAGTTATTATGGCAAGTTGGCAAAACTAGAATTGGTGGGCAAATTTGTTTTGATTCTACCAAACTTAGTTTGAGGGAGTCTCCAAATTTGAGCGTTTACTCCTCGTCCTCTAAGTCGTCCATATCGCCGCCGACAACTACGTCCCGAATCCTTAGACTCGGCCCACCAACCCCAACCGCCAAGCCACCTTGTCCAGCTTTCCCACAACCGCCGGACTCATCCCAATAGAAATCATCACCGATGCCTTCAATATCGCCCAATGTCTTGAATACGTTCCCCGATAGCGTTACATCTCGCACGGGTTCGGCAATTTCCCCATTGCGGATCATCCACGCTTCACCTGCGCTAAACGTAAACATCTCGCCGTTAGTCATGCCGCCCAGCCAATTGCGGGCGTATACACCTTCTTTGATATCTGAAAATAGATCCGCGACGGGTGTATGTCCCCGATCGATCCAAGTATTTGTCATCCGCACGATCGGGGGATAATGATAATTCAAACACCGAGCATTTCCCGTCGCGGCTTCGCCCAATTTCCCCGCCGTCTCCCGCGAATGCAGCCGCCCTACCAACACACCATCTTCAATCAATTGCGTCGTCGTGGCTGGGGTACCTTCATCATCATATAAATAACTGCCGCGATGTCCGGCTGGTGACGCACCGTCGAAGATTTGGAGATCGTTACAACCAAAGCGTCGTCCCATTGTCATCACTTCCAACAGATCGGGATTTTCATACATCGAGTCGGCTTCGGAGAGGTGTCCAAATGCCTCATGAACGAACAAGCCTGTCAAAATGGGGTCGATCACTACTGTATAAGCATTGCCCTTTACAGGTGGCAGGAACAGGGCAGCAACAGCCCGTTGAGCGGCACTTTCGACCTGGCGATCGAGTCCGATCGTATCTTCATAAGCTTTGCGGGAGCCGAGGGTTTCGCGTCCGGTTTGGACGGTATCACCATTCCGCGCTGTCGCTGCAAACCGAATCTCCATATCGATCCACGACTGCTCGATGAGGGTACCTTCAGATGTCGCGATGACGATGTGTTGGGCACTATCACCATAACGGACGGAAGTCGTGGCAATCCGTCGATCGGTAGTCTGGAGAATATGATTGTAATGTTCGCACAATGCCTTCTTGTGCGCGATCGGAATGTGGCGTGGATCGGTGCCAGTCAGCGGTAAACTACAACTAGTCTGAATAATCTCGATCGGTGCCAAGATTGTCTCATCTTCACCGATAATCCGCGCTGCGGCGATCGCTTCTTCGATCCGTTCGGCTAATGTTTCCAGGCGATTGAAACTCGCAAAACCCCAGCCACCTTTATAACACGCCCGCACCTGTCCGCCGACGGCTAAATCTTCGCTCAGGGTTTCGACTTTATCACCCCGAATCAAAATATCTGTCCCTTCGGACTCTTCTAGTCTAATCGCCAAATAATCCACCCGATCGCGGTAACGCTTAATCAAGTCTGTCAGGCGGTTTTTGCTATCTACGATGGTGGAGGAAGGCATGGGGGAGATAGGAGTTGGGATTCATTCAGTTGACAGTTGACAGTTGACAGTTGACAGCGACCTCTATCTAGAAGGAAGAGGATTGGAGTAATGAATAGTTTTCTTTTAATTTCTCGCCTTTAGGGGAGAGGCTTTAAACCAATTCTTTTCGGGAAAAGTAGGGTGGGTACTGCCCACCACTCAGTTTTTAGCTCACCATCAAGGTTTCACGTATTACTACTATTATAAATGTTTAGGTCGCTCCACCGATCGGGCGATCGGATCTGTACCCTGAATTTCTGAGGTTTTATTACTAAAATAATTACCTAAAATCAAATCCCTACAACCGATGAACTATTACAGTGTGATGGCGACTTATAATCAGTGGATGAATCAGAAGCTATATGCTGTCTGTGCTGAGATTTCCGATGTCGATCGAAAAGCGGATCGTGGAGCTTTTTTCAAGTCGATTCATGGTACTCTCAATCATATCCTGATTGCCGATCGGATTTGGTTGGGTAGATTTACTCAACAACCATTTACAGCGCAGCTCGACCAAGAACTGTATGGTGATTTTAGCGAGTTACGGGCACAACGGGAACGACTCGATCGGACTATTAGCGATTGGGCACGAGATTTAGCTCCAGACTGGCTAAATACGGATTTCACCTATACCAATAGTTCTGGCTTTACTCGCACACTTCCTCACTGGCTACTGGTGACGCACATGTTTAATCACCAAAGCCACCATCGCGGACAACTAACCACCTTGCTCAACCAAATGGGCTATCAGTCTGGGGTCACAGATTTACCTGCGATGATGGATGAGAAGTAGGTGAGAATTCATCTAGATCGTACAGATGAGTCCAATGGAGCCTTAAAAGTGATTCTTGGTTCTCTCGCATCTTGCATCAAAACATAGTTACTAGTGTTTGAGGGGATAGGGGATAGCGAAAAGTGCGGTCTTGGGGTTTCCCCAAGTAGAGCACCTTTTCAAGACAGGGGATAGGGGATAGTTTTAGTGCGATTGAGTAAGTTTTGAGGCTATTTTCATCAGTTGCTATGTACTGGTGCAAGACGTGAGTTCTCACGCTTAGGGTAGATTAAACGCGATCGAGATCGATGCTCATGCTCAGAGGCTTTAGAGCTACTAGATTGAGATCGAAACTTCATCTCCCTGTTGAGTAACAGGATATGATTTGATGCTCTGGGCTGACTTGCCGATACTCAAAGCTTGGTGAGACCATTCAGGTAGCGGAATACCTACAAACGAATCGACCCACTTCACATTTTCCCCAGTAGTTAGATCGAAACTCGCACCATGCCATCGACATGTTACTACACGATCGCAGACTTTACCTTTAGCCAGCGGCATTCCCAAGTGAGGGCATTTATTTTCGACTGCGTAGATTTTATCGTCAATTTTGGTCAGGATAACTTTCTGATTTTCGACTTTAACAGCTAATAATTCACCTTGTTTAATCTGGCTGGTGGTAGCGACAGAGACAGTTTTCATGGGGCGGTAATAAATATTTGATAATTAAACTCGATCTTATTAGCCTACCAGGATGTTAAGCACAATTTGCGAAATATCGCCACGATCGAGCATTTCTATACAATTGTTAGTAGTCGGATTGCTTCGATAATCAGGATCGTCGCCCAGACAAAAATAGCGACACCTGCTGCTGCTGCGGCGATATCCTTGATGACTCCAATTTGGAGATTTTGTTGTGGCTCGACAAAATCACACAAGATTTCGATCGCGCTGTTGACTAATTCAGCCACTAGCATCATCCCAGTTGCCAGTAACACGATCGTCAGATCGACCCATTGGTAGAATATGCCTGCGAGAATCAGGATCGGAATCGACAACACGAGTTTGTAGGCAACACTAAAGTCCGTAATGACGGCAATGTTTAGCCCCTGGAGTATAACTTTGATTTTTTTGATGGGATGATAACCAGGAGTACTATATTTTCTAGCCACGGATAAACACCCCTAAATAATATAGATAGTAATTTTACTAGTATTTCGATGCTAACATAAATAATTGAATGACTATCAAGATTGAAGCGATCGCATAAATCGTTGTAGTTGCCGACTTTCTAATTCTAGTACTCTTCGTGAAAAATCGCGATCGCGATCGAGCAGATCGTCGAAAGCATTAACGGGAACTGCTAAGATTCGAGTCAGATCGCTACTGGCGACGATCGTATTTTGGGAATCACTACGAGCGAGAATTTCTAGCTCATCGAGAGTTTGCCCTAACAGTAATGGCTCGATCTGGATCTCCCCATCTGGTAAATAAAAGTAAATATCAGCAGATCCAGCCATTAATAATAGCAATTCTCGACAGGTATCACCAGCTTCGGTAATGACTTCATTAGTCGCAAAGGTTCGCACATCAGCCCGATCTGCAAGGGTGATTAATGTCTCACTTTGCATTCGATGAAAGAAATCACTATTAAATAGATAGACTACTTTTTCTAACAGTGGAAATGCACCCAGGGGCGGGTAAGGAGTAGATATTGATCGGAGTATCCTCGCCGTTTCTTGAAGTAAAGGTGAACTGCGATCCCAATCACTTGCAATCTGCTGACTTTGTTCGAGGTCGAGTTGGGCGGTAATATATAAGCAGGCTGCCTGGATTAGTGGATTGAGATCTGCCAGTAGTGGTGCTATGGCTGTCAATATTTCGGCTGTCGAATCATCCAATCGGCAACCATTGACTGTCACCGACGAGTCATATAAACCATCTAAAACGTCTGGATGGAGACGATCTCGCCAGTTTTCGACTTCTAATAGCTCTCCTAAAATTGCTGGTGCTAATAGTCCTAATTCTTGGGCTAATTTGATAGCAGCGATATCATTATTTTGGGTTTCGAGCATTTCTAAAATTGTCTGGACGATCGGTTTCTTTTTGTGATAGATACAATCTCGTAATAGTGTAATGACTGATGAATATTGCTGGAGGATCGGTTGATGAAGTGCATGATAACAGTCAATCAAAACTGATAGCTGAGTTAGGAGAAACTCAGCTTTGTGCAGATTTTCAGCTTCAGGATCGATACCGTTCAATAGCCAAGCTTCTTCTTGAGGATCGATCGAATACTGACTACGCAGCAAATTAACTTCATCTGAATTTCGATCTATTAAGGTGCCAAAATCGCGATCGCTATTAGCTTGTTGTTGTAATAGCATTAGTCGTTCTAAAGATTTGGTATAACCAGTCAATCGAATTTGATTTTCTAAGCTGCGTTGGCGATCGGGATTTAGTAATTCTGGATCTTCAATTCCCAGCTCGGCTAATACCTCTCGATGTTCATCATCAGCAATCCCTAATTCCTGACGTAATTGTTGTAATACTTCTAAACTACTAGAATAATTGACATATCCTTCTGCCAATGCTTCGCGCACGACTCCTTTATAGGCTGCATGTCGTTTTTCTCTGGTAAACCCAGGTAAAAATTTCGCTAGAATATAAACTTCGTGAGTATTGAGATCGCTTAACGAACGTCCATCTAAAAACTGAGAAATATTTAGTTGCAGTTTCTCCAATTGCTTGCGAAAGCGACTCACTAAATTTTCCCGCGCGTATAGATCGGCACTAAGCTTCCAAGTTTTGTACACCCATAGTGTACTTAGTAAGACAAGAGTAAGTTCATAAATATATTGAATCCAAATTGGCATTAATTGAACTAGTGGACGACCTCCAAAAATAAAGAAAAAATTGAAAACAAAAAATGTAGATAATGTAAAAAATCGATGTCTAATTACTTCTGGT
>JBBRVB010000097.1:0-11123 GCA_038247275.1 Chroococcales cyanobacterium | reverse complement strand
AGAGTGGCAAAGGCACCAATAGCAAAGGCTTTGAGCCACCGAACTTGCTTGGAAGACGACATAGAATTGGCAGAGGGGAGATTTAAATCGACGGCTGCGATGACCACACAAAGCGATCGGTTTCGATTTGCAGCTCTAAGCTTAATTTAGATAGATTCGATCGATGTTTACATCTACCGATTTGCAGATAAAAGTTGGAAGTCTTGGCGTTGTTGAATCCAGGTATGGTTTTCTATTTTTGCAACACCCAAATTTCTCCCGTCTCCCAACTCCCATCTGTCTTGAAAAGGTGCTTCACTTGGGCTTTGCCCAAGTGAAGCACCTTTTCGCTGTCAACTGTCAACTGTTAATCCGCGCCCCTAGAGCTGCGATTCTTGTTGTTGATAGAGACAATAATATCGTCCTTGTAACGCCATCAGTTCCGCGTGAGTGCCCAGTTCCGAGACAATCCCGCGATCCATCATCAAGATGATATCGGCATTGCGAATAGTGGTGAGTCGGTGAGTGATAAAAAATACCGTTCTACCTGCAAAAGCATCAGCGATATTGGAACAGACGTGATGTTCAGATTCGTAGTCGAGCGCGCTGGTGGCTTCATCGAGGATCAGCAAGCGGGGGTTCTGGAGGACGGTACGGGCGATCGCGATCCGTTGGCGTTGTCCGCCCGACAAGCCAGCTCCACGTTCGCCGACGGAGGAATTGTAGCCATTGGGTAACTCCATGATAAAGTCATGGGCATAGGCGATTTTAGCCGCTTGAATAATTTGGTCGGTAGTTGCGTCGGGATAGTTGAGGGCGATATTTTCTTGAACGCTACCTTCAAATAACAGCGTATCTTGCGGCACGATACCGATTTGTTGGCGGAGGGAGTAGAGTTCGACTTTGGCGATATCATAATCATCGACCAAGATCCGTCCTGATTCGAGCGGATATAGTCGGGGTAACAGTTTCATCAGCGTACTCTTACCGGAACCACTTTGACCCACAATCCCGATAAATTTACCCGCAGTAAATTCTAAACTCACACCATCGAGATTGAGGGGACCAGTCGGCGCAAACCGGAAGGAAACGTTATCGAATTTGACATTACCACGAATCGTCGGCATCGGAATATTCCCCCGATCGATCTCGGTGGATTCCATCGGCGTATCCAGAATATCGGCAATCCGTTCGAGGGACAGGGCGGTTTCTTGGAAGTTCTGCCATAGTTGCGTCAGCCGCAGCAGGGGACTAGTGACGTACCCGGAAATGATCCGAAAGGCAATTAGTTGTCCGAGGGTGAGTTTGCCGTCTAGGACTAAATACGCGCCCACCCAGAGCACTAATAAACTGGAGATCTGATTGAGAAAGGTGGTAGCCGAATTGGCCGTGGTAAAGGTAATCACGGTTTGAAATCCCGCCATGACATACTGGGTATAGCGTTCTTGCCATTTCCACCGCGATCGCAGTTCGACGTTTTGGGCTTTGACAGTTTGGATGCCAGAAATTACTTCGACGAGGTGAGATTGGGATCTGGCATTGCGTTCGGCTTTTTCGCGTAATTGTTTGCGGGCGATCGGGGAAATAATCGTCGTAATTAACACGCACAGCGGCAGGGTAGCGAGGGCGACTAGTGTCAATAGCCAGCTATAAATCAACATTACCACGATATAAATCACCGAAAATACCGAATCCAACACCACAGTTAAGGCGGTTCCAGTTAGAAATTGGCGAATATTTTCGAGTTCATTCACACGGGTAGATAATTCGCCAACCGATCGCTTTTCAAAGTAGCGCAAGGGTAATCTGAGTAATCGATCGATGATTTGGGAACCCAGTGCGAGGTCGATCCGATTGGTGGTATCGACAAATAAATAAGTGCGGAGGCTAGTCAGTAAGGCTTCGCCGACAGCGACACCCACCAACAGGATCCCAAATACATTCAATGCTGTCGCACTGTTTTGCATCAATACTTTATCGATAATCGTCTGGGTAATCAGCGGATTTGCCAGTCCGAAGAGTTGAATAAAAAAGGAGGCAATTAAGACCTCGATTAAGACACCTTTGTACTGCACTAATGACGGCCAGAACCAACTAATCCCAAACTTTTGCTCGGGAGTATAGCGGGTAGATTGAACCAGTAAAATCTGAATCAGATCGTTAGCCGGTGCATCGGGATTAGAGTCTTGAGTGAGTAATAATTCTTCAGGCGATTGCTGGATCAGTCCGCTATCGGGCAGGGCGATGGTAATCGAGTTGTGGGATACCGCACATACTACAGCTAGTCGCTCCTGCCATTTAATCAACGCTGGTACCTGAATCCTTTGAATATCGGCGATCGGGATGGCAGCGAGTTGACCTTGCAACCCCAAAAAGTCCGCCACAGCCCCGCAAAATTGGAGCGAGATCCCCCCGGTTTGCTCGACATGATGAGCGACGACCTTTCGCACGGAATCGCGCCGGAAAGGGGTTTTAAACTGGTGGGCCAGCATTTCAAAACAGGCAACGCTACCATCGATGTGTCCTTTACCACGGACGAGTTGATATTTTGGGGCGGACTTGGCGAGGGCGTTGAGGGTGAGGGGGAGATCGGGAGCGTAGGGGATTTCGGAGGGCTGGGGTACGGTTAGAGCAGAGGCGTTGAGTACGGTAGTTGCATCCTCGATATCGATAATCCGATCGACATCTGCTGGTGCTGAAAACTGGAGGACAGTGGGTAAAATCCCGATTAGTCTGAGTTTTTTGCTGGTGGGGAAAGAGTCAAGATCGATCCGATCGCCGATCGAGTAGGTATCCTCGTTCCGCCCTGGATCTTGGCTGGCAACAAACCAGTCCCAGTTTCTCAGTGTGGGGGGAATTTCGGCGATTGAGTTGTAGACAACAGCAGACTCAGCCGCTTTGAGGGTGAGATCTTTGAGGGAATCAACGCTCAATAATGTCAGTAATTGTTCTTGATTGGGATGTCGTTCGAGTTCGATCCGGAGGATTTCAAAGATTTCGATCGGGTTGGGACGATCGGAGAAATGCTGCCTGAGCATCGGTTCTTTAGCAATCAATGCCATAAATGATTCGGTGGGAATCGCTAGACAGATTGCCTCTGTAGACGCGATCGCCGATTCGCAGGGGACACCCCGAATCATCCCCACTACCCCGATCGTGCCACCAGTCTCCAACCGTTCGATCGTCACTGGCGAATCGAGATCTGAGGGGTATCCCAGCAACCGCACCGTCCCTTCCACGACGATGTTGATCTGTGCTGATAACCTGTCGCGCAAGGCGATCGGTTGACCGACATGATAGCGATAATATTGAGAGATTTTGGCGATGTTGACCTGAGTATTTGGCGATAATTTATTAAACGGCTCGATTTGTGATAAAAAAAGTTCTGGGGCTTGGGGCGTATAAGTCATAAAAAATCTACTAGAATTTAGAGCCTCAAGCTAATTATTTAGCTTTTAAATCGATGCAAGTCGATCGAAATATTTATTGAATTTCAACTTTAATTTGAGCTAACTTTGATTGCATCCACTGCTCGTATAACTCATCTACCAATCGCGGCCTCATAGTTTTATCTAGTTGAGCGGGGAGATACTTTTCAAGTTTGACTACAACAAACCAGTCGGCAATTGCTAAGGGTGGCGATAATTGTCCGGGCTTGAGCGAACTAAGTTTTTGGGCGAGAATTGGGTGGGGAATGGATAGTTCGTGTGGCCCGAGGATGCCCCCACTTTCGACTTCTTGTCCGTCCGAATATTGCTTGACTAATTCACTAAAAGTTGCTTCACCATCTTGAATCCGAAAAAATAGCTCTTGAGCCAGATGGGGATCTTTAACCCGGAGGAGCGAATATACGACGCGATCGAGTTGGTTTTTACGTTGTAAAAAATATGACTCAACTTTACTCGCAAAAGTTTGTTGTTTAAACCGATCGAGTTTGAGTGTTCTGAGTACCGAATGCTCGAACTGAGTGAGGCTACAATTGTTGCGCTCTAGCCATGCAGCGCGGTCGGCATCAGAATTAATCTGATATTTGTGATAAAAAGCTTTGTATGCGCCAAAAATCTCTTCTTGGCTGCAAACAACTCCAGCTAGTTCCGCATCGAGAATCAATTCTCGCTGCAACTGGGGGAGCATCCAAAACTTCTGCAATAGGGAGATGACTTCCTCCCCAGACATAGTGTTTTGACATAACCGTTGTAATGGTGTGTCTGATTCGGGAGTAGTTTGATGCGGCTCTTGTCGATCGGGGGGGGGTAAGGTTGAAGTCACAATGCTGGAATCTGGCAAGTTTGCAGTTGTCTTCATGATGATACTTTTATTTATGGCTTTAGTAGCACCCTTCATAAATTATCTCAGTAATCGACCGCGTTCAGGTTAACCAGATCTTAAAATCTGGTTAAACTCAAAACTTGCTAATTTATGCCTGCCCTCTAGCGGCTACGCTGCTCATTTAGGATGGCGATGGTGGCATCCTCCCGTTTTACTTCAACTGACAAGAGCTACGATAGTAGTCTAATTCTGGTTCTTGCCATGAAAAGGCAAAGTGGCTGATGGAATTAATCTGCGGTAGCGTGCGGTGAATCTCTGCCATCTGATCTTCCAGGGCTGGACGATCCTCAGTCGATCGACCCCAACTACCAGCTAGTGCGGGGGTGACAGTCGTCCTAGCCGGGGCAAAGCTCACTACGCGCTTAACTTGATTGGCAATACAATCGCTGCGATTGCAAGTAGCGTAGGCCATCGGGTGCCATTCATTGGTTGCAAATCGATCCCAAGGCTGCAATCGCGAATCATAGCCTCTGCTACCGACTGGCTGATTTGCTTCTGGGAAAAAGACTGCTCCCGATTTAATTTGTTGTTGCTCTACAGGTGCCGCAGCGCGTTGCAGAAAATTCACCACACCTTGACTGGCATGAGCGAGGGCAAGTTGCCACAAATCCCATTCAATCCACGGGAATTTTTCTTCATAGGACATACTCCCTTCCGCTTCTAGGGGGGTGCGACCCTGCCACAGGGGTGATTCATTGGGATAGAGTTTGTCTACTTCCTTGAGGTCATTAATCGTAATCGTACCATTGTTCAAAAATCGCTCGATTAAGTCTGTTCCTTTGCTATTTTGAGCTAGGGCGGCAAGATTTTGGCGGGATTCATCACCGTAGATCCACAGGTCTTTGACTTGGCTGGCGATCGATTGTCCGCCTTGTCCGCGCGGGAAGCGAATATAATCAAACAGGATACCGTCAGGTTTCCGCAGGAGTACTGCGCGGACGATTTGGTCGTAATCAGTTTTGGCACGACTACTATAAGGATCGACAAATAAAACAGATCCAGCATTTCGATCTGTAGGCTTTTGAAGGCCTTCTTCCCCAGCAAATAGCGTCGTCTCACCGCGTCCATTGAGTGCGACGGCGGACTGTCCCTCTGGAGTCAATCCATAATCAGGGCCGAAGTTGAGGCTATACATCCACGCGTAGACTTTTAAACCGCGCTCGTGTCCGCGCTCGATGGCATCAGCTAGTAAGTCCGTCTTTTCGGTGCCGCGTGTGGTCAAAACTGAATTCCAGACTGTCCGATTGCTGGCGCGCGGGATGAGGGCTTTGCCATAAAATGCCGCGACATAGACTTGGTTATAGCCTTTATTGACCATTCGATCGAATATTTCTTCCAAGGCACCAGGGCGCGTATCACAGGGATAGAGCCGCACCCAAATTGCCTGATTTTTCAACCAACTTTTCTGCCGACACTGCTTGACATCGGTGACATGCTTTTTGACGATCTCAGCATACCTACTTTTGCTATTGAGATCGCCAGTTTGGGCGGCTAGTCGGAGGACATTCTTGGCACTGACTTCGGCAGGGGGGATGTGACAATAGTTGTTGGCTACATTCTGGGCTGAACTGACTTCGGCATAGTAGCCTTGCCCGATTAGGCTAGTGGTGGCAAAGATCCCGACTAATAATTTTTGAGGCAACTTGTGACGATACCATCCTCGGCTGGAGACAGGAAGATTTCTATGTAGCGTACATTCCATAGTATCGATCTCAGGTCGCAGGTGAAACAGGAGTTCCTTTCAAGGAGAAAGGAGAAGTCGATCTGACGATTGACTTCTCCTTCAACTCTTTTAGTTCGGACAGATGATTTCGTTAAAAAGTTCCAGCTTTGCAACACGATCGATGGTGGTCATCTGCCAACTACTCCCGTACCTGTGTCAAATTAGACATCTAGGATAGTGGCTAGTGGCTAGTAGTATGCTGGTGCTTTATCCTTCTCCTTAGAAGACGCTACGCTAACCCAGTAACACACCCTACAACTAAAATACTCGCCGCTCGATTTCTATGCGTTGCGTTGTAGTGCTAACTCAATTTGCTTGAATTTTTGTTCTAAGCTGGTTTTGAGCTTTTCGGGCAAGGGACGATTGGGGTAAGCAGCGTAGTGAGCAGCCAGAGAATTTAATGCTGTCCGCATACTCGTGAAGGAACTTAATTTTGTCAAAGCTGGATCTTGACGGTAACGCGCTGAAAAATCATTGATATTCAAACGCGCCAGCGACTGTGCGGCAGGCTTTTCTGGTGAGTCGTCGGGTAACTCTAATACAGCTTTCATACTATTGAGGACGGTCATCGTATCCTGACGATAATTACCAACTAGTCCTCCAGGGCTAGCAGAACAGCCAGCTAAACCAACGACAACAACTAGCACTAACGCAAATAACTGCGACCACAGACGCTTTAACATAAATTTATAACTTAAAAATCTACAACTCCAAAACTACTGTCCATCCTAGCGCGAATCCGAGCGCAAATGGCGGAATCAGTGCCGGGTCGAGCGCAGATTGTCTCAGCAATCGATCGGTTGGGCTTGACTATTGACGATCGATGGATAACGATTAACGTAGTCAATTGAATTGTCACGATCGATCGTCAGTCCGATCGTCAATAGTCAAATAATTACTTGCCTCGTCCCGATCCCATTTTCTATCCCCGAGCATGACTAAAGTTTCCCGTCCTTATATTTTAATGTGGACGATTGTTGGCTTATTTCTGACAATCGGGGCAAACTTTGTGCCTGCTTATGTAACTAGTGCGCCGTGGCAATGGCTGAGTAATGGCGTTACTACCCATCCATTGGGATTTAAGTGTCAAGTTGGGGCTGTACTACTAGTCAGTTGTTTGGGTGGGAGGACGGCTGGTGTATTAACTCAAGTTACTTACTTATTATTAGGACTATTATGGCTGCAAGTTTTCAATGATGGTGGGGGGATTGAATATCTCCAGAAGCCCGCTTTTGGATATTTACTAGCATTTATTCCGGGTGCTTGGGTCTGCGGGCAACTTGCATTTAAGCGACCGAAAGGAGCTATTCTTGCTAGGAATCTCGGTCGGATTGTCCCCACGCCACAGCTAGAAGAGTTAGGCTTAGGCTGTTTGTGTGGATTAATAACGATTCATGTAATTGGAATTATTTATTTGAGTTTATTTCAATTGTTTAATTGGCAACAATTAGGGGGCTTTAAACTAGGAAATCTTCTATTGACCTACTCAGTATATCCATTTTTCAGCCATTTGGTACTGGGCTGTACTGCTACACTAATTGCTTTTGTCCTCAGAAAAATAATGTTTTATTAAAAATTAACTAAATGAGTATTAAAAATCATTATTTTTGGCTAATGGCGATCGTCAATCTTACGCTTGACATACTTAGTAAAAAAGCGATCGTTAACTATCTTCAGGTCGAACGGACATCGATCCCAATTATCCCAAATGTTTTTCACTTCACATACATCCGTAATTACGGTGCGGCGTTTAGTATGCTGGAAGGACAGCCGTGGTTGGGCTGGCTGTCACTAATAGTTAGCCTAATTTTGGTGGCGATCGGTATATTCAGAAATTTTAATGATATTTGGGAACAAATCGGCTTGGGGGCGATCCTCGCAGGTGCTGTAGGTAATGGGATCGATCGCTTATTCTTTGGTGGGTCTGTGGTTGATTTTATCGATCTAAGAATCATTAATTTTGCCATCTTTAATTGGGCAGATATCTCGATTAATGTTGGAATTATTTGCCTACTAATTCATAGTTTTATCGATCGGCCTCAAAAGCCTAATTCACGACGGTAATCACCCAAAATTCATCGAATCCGAATACCCCGATTAACTATCAAAAATTTAATTATGTTAAAATTTCCAAAAATTTATCATTATTATCTATTAATTCCTGCCATGATCTTAACTCAAGATTGCTTGAGTCATCGGACTGTGGCAAGTTCCCTCACTACAAGCGAAGTTACTCGTACTAAAGTTAGTAAAGCGGCTTTTGTTTATGTCCCTATTCAATTACCACCGAATAGACAAGTAGAAGATACTCTATCCGAGCGAGATATTCCGACTGGCGATGGTGGCTTTGCTCGGGATTATACAATTCAATTAACTACTGGCGATCAACTCGCCATCGATCTGACTTCAGAGACTTTTGATACCGTGGTGGTCTTACTAAATTCCGAAGGTAAAAATGTTGGTAAAAATGATGATGGTCCCGACGGTACTAGTAACTCATTATTATTTATAAGAATCAAAGAATCGGGGAATTATATTATTCGCGTGCAAGGTTTTGGGGAAACTAGTAGTGGCAAATTCAAACTTAAAGTTAGTAAATTAAAATCACAGTGAACAGTTGACAGCTTACCCTGAAACCCTCTTGTAGCATAGCGTCTATCTTGTCTTGATTCGCTGCTTGGTGCGCTGTCTTGACCCAAACGCACGCTGAGGAGACCGTCTAACGACACGTCTGTGCCTACGGCAGGCTAACGCCAACGCCTACAGCGCGATTTGGGTCGCTTTTTACGTCGGGAAACAAAGGCGTGCGCGCCCGCACACATCCGGGAGGGAACCTTCAGGTTGTGTGCGTCAAGACAAGACAGGGCAAGGAAGCGAGCTTTTCGCCAAACCTTCAGCAGAGCCGACAAGCGCGAATTGCTGTCAACTGTCAACTGTCAACTGTTTACATCCCAATCGTCTCGTAGCCAGCATCGACATAGACAATTTGTCCGGTAATTCCACTCGCCAGATCGCTACACAAGAAAGCGGCGGTGTTACCGACCTCAGTTTGTGTCACAGTTCGCCGTAACGGGGCGATCTCCTCAACGTGGTGAATCATATCCAAAATTCCCCCGACTGCCGAAGATGCCAACGTCCGAATCGGCCCCGCCGAAATCCCATTGACGCGGATATTGTGAGGGCCGAGTTCGGATGCAAGATAGCGCACGCTCATCTCCAATCCAGATTTGGCAATTCCCATCACATTGTAATTTGGAATTACCTTCACGCCGCCCAGGTAAGTGAGCGTGACGATACTGCCACCTTCGGTCATTAATGGTTTGGCGGCACCTGCGAGGCGCGTGAGTGAATAGGTACTAATATCCATCGCCTGAGCAAATCCGGCGCGGGAAGTTTTGCTAAAGTCCCCAGAGAGATCCTCTTTATTGGCAAAAGCTAGACAGTGGACTAAGATATCTACCCGTCCCCATTTTGCGCCAACTTCCGCAAAAGTGCGATCGATTTGCGCGTCATCTTGAACATTGAGCGGGAGATAGATGCTTGGGTTGAGGGGGGCAACTAATTCTTCAACTTTGCGCTCCATCTTCCCCCGCTCATCGGGTAGATAAGTAATCCCGATATTGGCTCCAGCAGCATGAAGTTGTTGCGCGATCCCCCAGGCGATCGATCGATTATTGGCGATTCCAGTTACTAGCGCGTTCTTGCCGCTTAAATTTAACACGATAATTTTGCTCCATCTTAACTCGCACGGCTCATGATATCAGTTCGCTGTTGGTAGTTACCAGCGATCGATCCTCAAATCGTTGGCAACTGCCACTCCTTGGATGATTAGTAGTCTGCGATACAAAAAACTCTGTGCAAGTCAGATTAAGTAATCTGTAACACTGTCAAACAAATTTGCTAGTCTGGATGTGAGTAAGTACTCGATCGGCTTGACTGTACAAGGTCTTTAGATCGCCAGTCATCAAGGTTTCCACTCTGCTCAAATCTGCAATTGTGAGTCCAATTATTCCAAGTGAGTGTAAATCTAAGATGGTCATGATGTCAGATAAACCGATCGCTAGTGTCTTTCAGCAAATGGCTGGAGGTGACTTTCCACCAGTATTAGAAACATTCGATCGCAATAAAACTATTTTTTTCCCTGGCGATCCAGCCGAACGCGTCTATTTCCTCACTAAAGGTGCCGTAAAGCTCTCCCGCGTCTACGAAGCTGGCGAAGAGATTACGGTGGCCTTGCTGCGCGAAAATAGCGTATTTGGGGTGCTATCTTTGATTACGGGCAACAAGTCCGATCGGTTTTATCATGCCGTGGCTTTTACCCCAGTCGAGTTATTATCAGTCTCGATCGAGCAGTTTGAAAAAGCACTTAAAGACAATCCCGAACTTTCCTGGATCATGCTCAGAGGCTTGTCTTCACGGATTCTCCAAACCGAAATGATGATCGAAACCCTCGCCCATCGAGACATGGGATCGCGACTAGCAAGTTTTTTGCTGATCCTGTGCCGGGATTTTGGCATCCCCAATGGCAATGGCATCACGATCGATCTCAAGTTATCACACCAAGCGATCGCCGAAGCCATCGGCTCTACTCGCGTCACTGTCACGCGCCTACTCGGAGACTTACGCGATGAAGATAACCAAGTAATTTCGATCCAAAAGAAAAAAATTACCGTTCACAATCCAGTCGCTTTGAGTCAACAGTTTAATTAGGCTTTAGGCGTTAGGCTTTAGGGTATGAATAGGACAAGCGTCCTAAACTCTAGAACCCAAATCTCAAGATTATTCAAGACCTAAAGCCTAAAGCCTAAAGTCCAAAGCCCAAAGCCCAAAGCCTAACGCCTAACGCCTAAATATCCACCAACCGAAACCCCATCTGACACTCATAAGCATCAGACTGGGGTTCGCTGCAACGATTGAGATTGTGGACGATGCGACCGCAACCGAGCTTACCCTGTCGCCAGCGGGGTTGACCATTGAGATCGGCCATCAGGCAGGCTTGACAGACACGTTCTGGAGCAATAATTCGATCGTTAATGATGACTACTAACATACAGCACCCTCATATTTGGGTTAGGTACGAACGAAATTTAGT
>JBBRVB010000096.1:0-11153 GCA_038247275.1 Chroococcales cyanobacterium | reverse complement strand
GTTGAGCATCCTCACTGTCAGCGAATTATGGCTTTGTTCCCAACCCGTCCACCAGCAATCGGATGGCTGGCAACGGAGTAGCTGGAAGATTGGCTTAGGGTTGACAATCGCCACCGGTTCGTGCTTTTTACTATTGGCGACATTCCCTACCACACAGACGATCTGGCCGATTTGGTGGTCGATCGTCCCGATCGCGTTTACCTATGTTGCCATCCAACCACCCCCAATTCAACCCTGGCAACTCGCCACCCAAACTCAGGCAGCTTGGTATGCGATCGCGGGATTGGGCGGTAGCTTAATGCTCACAGTCGAGCGACCCGAATGGCGGTCGATGCAGCTAGTCATCGCTGTGGGCGTGATGTTCCCCCTCGTCAAACGACTGCGCCAGATCCTCCCCGCTGGTATTCAGATCGGCTTTGGACTGGGATTGGGCGTGAATTTGCTAGCAAGACAGATCGACCCGACTCACTACTGGCTGGTAATTGGCGCGATCGCCTGTGCGGGATTGTGGTTTGTGAGTAGAAAACTGCCTCGAATCTATGCCTTGGCAAGCGATCGCTGGGCGATCGGGATTGCGATGCTCGGACTCGCGATCGGCTCCTTAAACTACCTCCTTACCGATCTCAACTGGTTAGCCGAGACAATTGATGTTTTCTTCAATCTGCAAGGGTTGAGCGGCTTTATAGGTACCGCAGCCACTCGATCGATCCCGTTACTTCAGAATATCCATGCGACCACATTACTAGCCGCTGGGATTTTGGTAGCAGCGATCGGGTATCGTCGCCGATGGCAACATTCAGCTATCCCCAATTGGGCATGGTTTTGGAGCGCGATGTGGACGAGCGAAATCGCCTTAGCTGCCCTAGTCCACCTCCTCGGCGGCGATACCCTCACCCTCGCCACAGTGAATATCCTGCTGGCTTTCCCCCTCTGGTTCCGCACCCACCGCCAGCCAGAAACCGCCTTCAAATTAGCACCTTTATTGCTTGCTAGTTGGGGGCTATTACTCAGACTGCCATTTTTGACCACTTATACGGGACTGCTGACAATTTCCGTCGGTATTATCTGTGTCTTAGTCAGTCGCAGACTCAGCCCGAGTATTGGTTACGGCGGATTGCTCCTAGTTACATTAGGCTGCTATGAATTAGTTACTCATTACATCCTCAACGCTCCGCCCGGTGGTAGTATCGCCGACGCGCTCACCATCTATGGCTTAATTACAGCCATCCTCGCCCTGAGCTACCGTCTGAGCGTCTGGTGGCTGTCAAAACAAAGTCTCGATCGCTGGTGGAATTTCCCGATCTCTGGTCTCAAAAACGTCGCTCACCTGCATTGGGCGATCGCTAGCACCTGGAAAATCGCCGCAGCCACCATCCCCCCGATCCCTGTCCCACAATTGACCCTCGTCTACCTATTCATCAGCGTCCTCCTGGGCGGCTATGCCTTGATCCAGGCACGCGATTCTCGTTCCGAGAGGCTTTGCCAACGCGATGGTGGTGACTGGTGGATCTACCTCGGTTTTGCAGAACTCATGGGAGTTGGGATCTACGCTCGATCGATCTTCCAAAATCTCGGCATTATCGACGATGGTTTAATTTTAATATCTTGCCTGATCGGACTACTAATCTTACTAGCTCCCTGGCGGCAATGGGGCTGGCACAATCGACCTTGGCGGATTGTTGCCCTATTATTACCCCTATCGCGAGTCATCTTCGAGTTGGATCGGATTTCCCTGCTCAATCTCGCCGTGCTTGCCGTCTTTTATGCTGGAGTATCCCGCCGTCAACATCAGTTTGGGTGGGCTTATCTGAGCCTGATTTTTCTAAACTGGGCAGCAATTCACCTGTTATTTGAATATCAGCTTACCAGTCCCCTCTGGTATGCCACCTCGATCGGGTTATCAATTTTAGCAGCATTCCAGTGGGACCCCTACTGGCAAGCTTCCAAGCAAAACCGCCACTACGGAAGAATCCTCGGTAGCAGCATCATCGCCATCACCGCGATCTTATGGCATCAACCCTGGCTCCCGATCGTCATCGGACTGGCGATTGCCAGCGTCGGCATCGTTGTCAGAGTCCGAGCTTGGCTATATGTCGGCACGATCGCGTTCATCCTCACCAACACCTATCAACTCCTCATCCTCGTCACCGAATATCCAATTACCAAATGGGCGATCGGATTACTAGCCGGAGTCCTAATTATCACCCTCGCCGCCAACTTCGAGCGGCGCAAAGCACAAATTGCACGCGCCCTCCGACATTGGCTCGATCGCTTTCAAGAATGGGATTAAAATATATAAAAAGGGATGATAAATAGTCGATCGTCATACCATGCCAGCTTAATGCCCCCTTCCATAATTAACCGGAATTGACGTTAAATTTGTAGGTTGGGTTGAAGAATGAAACTAAAGCAGACCCAAACACAGTTGCTTCCACCCATTAGACGACGTTTATGTCAGCTCAGTGCAAGCTGTCAACTGTCAACTGTTTAAACCTATCTAAATCACCATGAAAACTCTTGCCTACGCCGCCCAAAGTGCCACAACAGCACTCACCCCCTTCAACTTCCAACGCCGCGATGTGGGCACCCATGATGTCCAGATCGAAATTTTATATTGCGGTGTCTGTCACTCAGACTTGCATACCGTCCGCAGCGAATGGCAAGGTACCACTTACCCCTGTGTACCCGGTCACGAAATCGTCGGACGAGTCACCAAAGTTGGCGCACACGTCACCAAATTTAAAGCAGGTGACACCGCCGGAGTCGGTTGCATGGTGGATTCCTGCCGCACTTGTACCAACTGTGAGGAAGACTTAGAGCAATTCTGCCCAGATACGACATTTACCTACAACTCTGCTGACAAACATCTAGGCGGTGTCACTTTCGGCGGATACTCGCAGAGTATCGTCGTCGATGAAGCGTTTGTACTGCATATTCCAGATAACTTGGATCTTGCCGCTACCGCCCCACTCCTCTGCGCTGGTATCACTACTTATTCACCATTACGACACTACAACGTCAGTACAGGTCAAAAAGTTGGTATCGTCGGGCTGGGCGGGTTGGGACACATGGGTGTGAAATTGGCAAAGGCAATGGGCGCACATGTGGTCGTCTTTACCACCTCGGCGAATAAAGTTGAGGATGCCTTGCGGTTGGGTGCCGATGAAGTCGTCAATTCCAAACATACCGATGAGATGAAGAAACATCTCAATAGTTTCCATTTTATTCTCGATACTGTATCCGCGCAGCACGACATTAATGCCTATTTCGTGCTCCTAAAACGCGATGGCAATCTTGTCCAAGTGGGCATCCCAACCGATCCGCTGTCCGTCTCTGTGGGCACTCTGATTTTTGGTCGGCGCAATTTCAGCGGTTCCCTAATTGGTGGCATCAAAGAGACTCAAGAAATGCTGGATTTTTGTGGCGAGCATAATATTACCTCAGACATCGAACTTATTCCGATCGATAACATCAATGAAGCTTACGATCGCCTGGTTAAGAGTGATGTCAAATATCGCTTTGTGATTGATATGGCAACATTACAGTGAACTTCCTGTGAAAATCAGGGAATAGGGAATAGGGAATAGGGAACAGGGGATAGGGAATAGGGAATAGGGAATAGGGGATTATTAATTATTGAAAGTCCGTCTTCCTACCAACTCCACCGCTAAATCGATCGCCGCGCCCATACTCCGTCCATCCGCTACCCCCAACCCCGCAATATCAAACGCCGTTCCATGATCCGGTGAAGTCCGTACAAATGGTAACCCGATCGTCGTATTAATCGCCCGATCGAATGCCATCAACTTCACTGGAATCAACCCCTGATCGTGATATAGAGCCAAATAACCATCTGCCGCCAGCGGATGAGGCTGCGTCCCAAACCAAGCTTGCCCCGGCTTCACCCACATCGTATCTGGCGGTAACAACCCCAGCAATTTGTACTCTGGATACACCTCCCGTTCCTCCGCCAGCCAGCGATCCATCCACTCCACCTCCTCCCGCCCCAACTGTCCCCCCTCCCCACTGTGGGGATTTAAGCCTGCGATCGCGATCGTGCCTGACTTCAACCCAAAATCTACCTGCAAACATTCCACTAACAACCCCAACTTCCGACTCAGCAACTCTGGAGTCAAAGCTGTTGACACCTCACTCACCGGAATATGAGTTGTCGCCAACAACGCCCGCAATGTCCAACCAGTATGGGGAGAAACACCTACAAACATCATCCCAAACCGGTCTGTATTCGCCTTGAGCGCGAGTAATTCAGTCTGACCGGGAAAATGATGTCCAGCCTCTAACCATGCCGATTTAGCGATTGGAGCTGTCACAATCGCCTCAAACTCACCCGCCAACGTTCGATCGATCGCCAAATCCAAATAACTAAAACCCGCCGCACCACTCGCCGCGTTACCCTGTCCCACTTTCACCTCATCCCGAATTGCCAGGGACAGTGGTACATCGATAATATTTAACTCCGCCGGATTGGCTAACTCGATCGATGCTGGCATCTGTTGCCGCAACTGCTGGTACCTGTTATTTAATAACTCCAAATTACCGATCAAAGTCAGATCGTAATCTGTCGCCGATCGATCGGCTAGAGCCTTGAGAATAACTTCCGTCCCGATGCCGGCTGGGTCGCCCAATGTGATAATTAGTCTTGGTTTACTCATAATTTAATCCTGGCGGTGACGATCGCTAGTCTCAATGTCTCGGCTGTGCCAATCGTGCTTGAGCAGAGCATAAATCTCATGGTCTACAAATCGATCGTAAAGCCATTCCGCCTCCCGAGCAACACCCTCATGCTCGAAGCCCAGCCGGACTGGAATAGCCCGACTGCGGTGATTTTGGGTAGCACAAGCAATGACCAAACGATTGAGATTGAGCGTTGAGAATGCATAATCGACCAACACCTTACAGGCATTAGTCATCATCCCGCGACCGCCATCTGCCGCTCCTAGCCAATAACCCACATCACCAATCCGATCTCGCCATGCGATTCTATTCAAACCAATTACGCCCACGATCCGATCTGTAGTTACTGAATCTAGTTCCCTCAGCTCCCAAATTGCCGCCACAAACCCCTGAAGATCGATCGCCTGTTGACGCGTATGCTCGATAAAATTCTGCGTATCATTCACGCCCTCGATCGCATCCAGCCACGGCAACCATTGCCGCAAGTAAGCTCGATTAGCCTCCGTGAGCGCAAACATGGCGGCGGCATCCTCTTTTTGCAACAACCGCAATTCGTATCGTTGTGGCGATCGCGCGATCGCAAACTGACCAATTCGATCTTCCAGTATCATCCTTCTAATATACTGTTAACATACGTGAGGCGATCCCCACTGTCTGGGGAAATATGGATCGATCGTTTAATTATTCGCAAGGAGTACATTAGTCATGGCTGGTGAAATTTTCAATGCTGCAATCTTATCTTCAAGCCTGATTTTGGTGGGTTTGAGCCTGGGATTTCTCTTCCTCAAGATTCAAGGGCCAGAAGAAGAATAATCTTCATCTAGATAATGGGGGATCGGGTCTGAGTTGAGACTCAAGCCCCACGTTCCTTGTGTAAATTTTTATTAACAAACATGAGGCTTTTCTGCTAATATTTAACAAAATAGCTTTAATAATTTTTAATTATTCTTTATAAATGACACTATTGATTGTTGGTGCCACCGGTACCTTGGGCAGACAGATCGCACGCCGTGCCTTGGATGAAGGCTACCAAGTCCGTTGCCTAGTTAGAAGTACGCGGAGGGCGGCTTTTCTCAAAGAGTGGGGAGCCGAGTTAGTTGTTGGTAATATCTGTAACCCAAGTACCATCGCACCGGCATTTGAAGGTGTAACGACAGTCATTGATGCCGCTACCGCCAGAGCGACGGATGCACTAAGCATCAAACAAGTTGATTGGGACGGACAGGTTGCCCTGATCCAGGCGGCGGTGGATGCCAAAGTCGAAAAGTTTATTTTCTTCTCCATTCTTGGTGCTGAGAATTATCCCAACGTGCCACTGATGGAAATCAAGCGTTGTACCGAGCTGTTTTTGGCGGAATCGGGTCTGAATTATACAATTCTGCGCCCGGCTGGATTCATGCAAGGGCTGATCGGTCAATTTGCCATTCCCACTCTTGAGGGACAACCCGTGTGGATGACGGGCGAATCCTCCCCGATCGCGTATATGGATACTCAAGATGTCGCCAAGTTTGCAGTTAAAGCGATCTCAGTACCCGCAACCGATCGACGTAGCTTTCCGATCGTCGGCAATCGGGCCTGGAGCGGTCGTGAAATCATTGATTTTTGCGAACGTCAGTCTGGCAAAGACGCGAAAATCACCAACATCCCCATCGGTCTGATTCGGGGACTCAGACAAACACTGCGATTTTTTGAGTGGAGCTGGAACTCCGCAGACAGACTAGCTTTTACTGAAGTGTTGGCAACTGGCAAACCGATCGTCGCCAACATGGATGAAGTTTACCAAGTTTTTGGGATCGAACCCAAGGAAATCGGCACACTCGAAGCTTATTTACAAGAATACTTCAGCCGAATTCTCCGCAAGCTCAAAGAATTAGACTACGAAAAAAACAAGCAAAAAGAAGTCCAAGCCGCCAAGCAGAAAAAGAAGAAAGTGATGAATTAAACGAGTTACCTTACACCACGCTACTAGATGGGGGATGTGTTGTCGTCAAGTGATGCGCCACACATCGGGGACAATAGCCACAGGTGCAAACAACCCAAGCTGCACCGCACCTTTTCAAGACAGTACGATCGCACCAGCAGGGGAATGATAACTCAGGCAATCTCGATCGAATTGTGGCAAATGTTGTGGTTTGTGACACCATTGCCGCCTCGAACCGATTCGACGTGCTGAATATGCGATAATCATACAAAGTTCAAACCGCTTGCCGATCGAGTTGGTGGTTTGTCAACATCGCAACTGGCATGGGCGATCGGGCTGAAAACAAATCGCTTGTAGTGTCAAGCCCATCGATTTCCAACAGCTATGAATCTGTATCCCGAGCAAATTTGAAGTAGGACTGTATCCGTGCCAAAAGTAGGCATAATTTATAACGAAGGTAAACCCGTGGCCTGTCGGATCGCCAAAGAAATCGACGATAAGTTGACAACTTTGGGTTGGGATGTCTACACTGCTGCGGCTAAAGGTGGCATCCTAGGCTATTGTAAATCCGATCGACCAACTTCATATACACCAATTGATTCACTGTGCCCCCCTGGCTTTGACTCGGAGATGAGTTTCGCGATCGTTTTGGGTGGTGACGGGACAGTTTTGGCTGCTTTTCGCCAGATTGCGCCCCAAGGTATCCCCCTGCTGACGGTCAATACCGGACACATGGGATTTTTGACCGAAACCTACATCAATCAATTGCCAGAAGCGATCGAGCGGGCGATCGCTGGTGATTACCAGGTCGAAGAACGGGCAATGCTGACCATCCAGGTGTGGGAAGACCAGCAGTTATTATGGGAGGCATTATGTCTAAATGAGATGGTGATCCATCGCGAACCGCTTACGTGCATGTGTCATTTTGAAGTGACAGTTGGCAGACACGCGCCGGTAGATATTGCTGCTGACGGTGTGATCCTCTCTACGCCGACGGGTTCTACAGCTTATTCCCTCAGTGCTGGCGGCCCCGTAGTGGCACCTGGTGTCGATGCCCTTCAATTGGTGCCCATCTGCCCCCATTCCCTTGCCTCCCGCGCGCTGGTATTCTCCGATACCGAACCCGTCATCATCACCTCAGCCAATCCCAATCGTCTCGTCATGGTCGTAGACGGTAACGGCGGCTGTTATATCCTCCCAGAATTCAGCATTCACATCGCCAGATCTCCCCATTCTGCCAAATTTATCCGACTGCACCCCCCCGAATACTTTAAGATCCTGCGTGAAAAACTCGGTTGGGGGCTACCACACATTGCTAAACCCACATCGGTAGAGTTGCCGTAAAGACAGAGGGTAGATGGTAGATGGTAGGGGGTAGTCAAGTTTTAATCATCAGAATTCAGTGGTCATTGAGGATCGTAAATAGTCAAATTTTCATTTAAAGTTCAACCAGGATTTCATCCTCTAAAAGCCCCCTGTTTGACTCTCTACCCTCTACCCTCTACCCTCTAAATATATGGCAGAAACTACCCCAATTATTCTCGTCGAAAATGATGCGACCTTAGCAGAACGGATCAGTCTAGATCTGATCAAAGCTGGATATCAAGTTTCAGTTGCTGACAATGCGCGCGTGGGACTAGAACATGCCAAAAAATTGCACCCTGCCCTCATCGCGATCGATCGAGCATTACCAGGCGAATCGGCACTAACACTCGTTCCCCAACTGCGTGAAATCGGTTGCATGGCACCAATTTTACTATTGATGTCCAATGATGCGATCGCCGACCGGATTATTTGTCTCGAATCTGGGGCTGATGACTACCTGCTCAAACCCTACTATGCGCCCAAATTTTTGCACACGATCGGGTTGTATCTCCACTCAAATGTGACTGTCGGCGAACAGTTACGGTTTAGCGATCTCGTCTTAGATTTTGCCACGCATCGCGTATCGCGACACGATCGTACCATCGAACTTACCGTCAAGGAGTTTGAACTGCTCCGCTATTTGATGTCCCACCCAGAATCTGAGTTAACCCGAGAACAAATCTTGGAAAATGTTTGGGGCTATGATTTCCTGGGGGAATCAAATGTGATCGAAGTTTATGTGCGTTACCTGCGGCTCAAGTTAGAAAAAGATGGTGGCAAACGGCTAATTCAGACAGTCCGTGGGGTTGGCTACGTCCTCCGCGAATAATTAGCCGATTTAATTTAACTTGTGGTACTTGCTGGTATATAATTACCAACGCACTGCATATTAGCCAGCAACAAAGTTGCACACTCGATCGTCTCTATACTCACAGGAGTGTAAAGCTCGACAAGTTAAGAACACTGGCAAATATTAGCATTCCCGATCTAAGGTACGATTTCGTAATCTTGAAACCAATCTGTCCCCCAGCCCCCCCGTTCCCCAGTTCCCCGTCTCGTGATGCAACATCAACTCAAATTTGGTCTAACTTGTGGGATCGTCGGCATCTTACTACTCGGTTGTGCTGCACTAGTTCGATCTGCACCGCCATTTGTTTCCAAGCAGCCATCACCACCAGCGACACTCGTCGAGTGTCCTCCACAGCCTCAAAAACTGCCTCTAAGTGCCCAAATGGTAGTTAATGGACAAACTATCCTCTTAGAAGTAGCACGCACCCAGCAGGAGCAATCTACGGGGCTGATGTATCGCACCCAGCTACCCGCTAATCGCGGGATGTTGTTTGTGTTTTCGCCACCACGTCCAGTGAGCTTCTGGATGAAAAACACACTAATTCCCCTCGATATGGTATTTGTGTCAAATGGCGTAGTCAAGCACATCATTGCCCAAGTCCCGCCCTGTCGAACGATTACTTGTCCTGGTTACGGGCCAGATCCCAAAATCGAGATCGATAGCGTGATTGAATTAAGCAGTGGTCGAGCCGCAGAACTACGTCTTAAAGTTGGCGATCGCTTGAAAGTCGATGGTCGAGCCTCAGAACTACGTCTTAAGGTTAGCGATCGCTTGAAAGTCGATAACTACTCAGCAAAAATACTGAAATCTAGATAGATTTTAGCTATAGGTGTCAATACTAATGCTATGATTCATCGTTAAATAATAAAAAATTCTTAAGATAACGTTGGATCTACGGACGCTGCGATTCCAACTTTACAAAACTACCGTAATCATACGGATTGCAACTAGGCAATAACAAGATTAAATATTTGTAGCTACCAATTCCTGGTTTCATCACTCGGGAGTTGGAACATTGCATCTATCATAGCAAAACAGATTAAAAAATTTAACAATTTCAATCCCGCTAGATTCAGAAATTATTGGTAATGCCACTGCCGCAGTCACTTTTTGTACTTCTATTTGTGCAGGCTCGATCTGTGACGGAAAACACTATCGAGTTCAGCTCGTTGATGAACCTTTCTGTAATCTAGACCGAAGCTAATGAAGATCCAGCAATAATCATTCACTATTCCTCAACTTGCTGAATGAGCCTGTTGGATCGGTGTTGAACTGCTTCTTTGTTAGATAAATACTTTTTTAAAATTTAGCCGGAGGTACGGCAATGATCTCATCTACTCCTGTAACAAAATTAATTCGATTCCTACAAGACGATCTCGCGATATCGGCTTCATCAATGGCGATCGTGCTCAAACACAACGAACACAATCCCGGCCCATTGCCTATGCTACTGTGGCAATACGGACTAGTGACGATCGAACAACTCGATCGCATTTATGACTGGATGGATGCTACTTAAATTAATTGATAATTGATAATTGCGGCGGCACAACTCGTTCTGAGCATCTGAGCTGACATAAACGTCTAATGGATGAAAGCAACTTTGGTTGGGCGTGTTGGGTTTCATTCTTCAACCCAACCTACAGATCTATGACTGGATGGACGCGACTTAAATTAATAATTGAGTTTTTAAAGTGGGGATTTAAATCCTTACTCTACGCTAAAATATCTTATTGCTAACAAATTGGATTAGCAGTAACCTAGATTACATTAATTTGTAATTATTTTTGGGTGATTTGTGAAGATATTACGATTTCGTCCTCATCGCTGCTGCCAACATCTCATCGAAAAACTTGGCTAAGGGTATTCCCGCTGCTGCTGTCATCTCAGACAGTACGCTCGTCTTAGCAAAAGAGCAATATAGCCCAGCCTCCAAGAACCAGGGGTTGCCCTGCGGATCGATCCGAAAATCAAACAGACTATAGTGACGGCAACCGAGCGCGATGTGGCATTTTTTCGCCATTGCCCCTACCCGCTCGGTTATCGGATCTTGTGGATCGACGATCCACGACTTAGTGCGATCCTTGGCGGCAAAGTCCAAATCGCCAGCAGCATTTTGTTTGAGCTTGTCAGCATAACTGCGAATCGGTCTGGTATTGGCATCTAAAGCATACTCTTCTAGTGGTAGGCAAATTAGCGTACCAGCGCGATCGATTACCCCACAGCGGACTTCTCGCCCTAGTGGAATGAATGTTTCGACTAATACTCGATCGGAATGAGTTATGGCAGTCTCAACAGCGGCATCATAGTCCGCAGCATCTT
>JBBRVB010000095.1:0-11227 GCA_038247275.1 Chroococcales cyanobacterium | reverse complement strand
GGGCGGGGGGCTTTTGTTGTGTTTACGCTTCTTTGTTTACTTGTGCGCACACCGGAGCCCGTTGAGGAGCGGAACTCCGCTCCTCAAAATCCTCTGCGTCAGGTTTGATTTGTGTGAAGCGTAAAGCGGTATTCACTCCATTTTGGGTTTTAGCTGAGTATTTTTTGAATATGAATAGGATTGCGATCTTAGATCCCAAGTAGCTATGCTCAATTAAATATCAAACACTAACTATGCTTACAACGTTGGTGCTGTTGGGTTTCATTCTTCAACCCAACCTACAGGTCTGGTAAAGTGGCAGAGCGTACCTCAAATAAACAAGCTTCAACTAAATTCTAAAATGGAGCAAATGCCGCACCACGCTAGCACACAAATCGAACCTTACGCGGAGAGTTTGAGAAGGCGGCGATTTGCGCTCGTCGGGTTCCCCGACGGTTTAGCAAATCAAGACAGCGTTCCGCCTTTCAACGGGGGGGCTGGGGGTCGGTACCCCCAGATCCGGGTTCTGCCCCCACCAGTCAAAACCGCAGCCCACAAGTATTTATCGTCTACCGCTGCGCTTATCAAAGACTAACTAAACATGAAAAAGATGCTCACCGTGCCTACCAAAAAACCGCACCAAATCACTCCCTACTTCCAAATTGCAACAACACCAACCCCACCAAAAATCCAATCGTCAACCCCGAAAAGTGCCCGACGATACTCGTATGCCCATTCGTCAGATCGAACACCAACTGAAACCCCACACTAAACAACACTGCTTGAAATTGTCGCCCCGCCGCAGCTACCTTGGCTTGTCGCCAACCACTGAGGTGAATCGCCCCCATCGTCCCCAATATCCCCATAATTGCCCCTGACGCGCCGACAGTGATCTGTGGTGCTGTCAGCCACCGAGTATCGATATAGGTAATCGTCGCCATCGAGCCAAGCCCAGCCATCAGATAAGCCACTAAATATTTAAAGCTACCCAGTCGATACTCCACAAATTTGCCCAGATAGAGCAACGCCAACATATTCATCCCCAGGTGCAAAATACCCATGTGCAGGAAGTTGGCAGTCACAATCCGCCACCATTGCCCAGCCAGCACTAGTGGAGCTGCTAAACCGCCAAGCGGAATCAAACTAAATGCCTTATCACCCGATCTTGCTTGCCAAAACAATTCTGCACAAAAAACTAGGACATTAATTGCAATTAAGAGATTGGTAATCGGTGTCTGAGCATTACTCGGTGTCTGAGCACTATAGCGAGCATCTTGGAGCAGTGCTGACTCCATTTGCGTAACAGTTGCCCAATCTAACGAACTGAGCTTTGCCAAATCTGGCAGTGGTTGAGACAATCGCCAATCGATATCTTGCTGAATACAGCGATCTTTAGTCGTCTGTCGCAGTTTAGTTAATTGCGCTGTGGCGACGGCAATATTGCCAGCGGCTAACTCCGCAGTACCGATCCAAAATTGATGAGTTTGCTCTGAATACATTGAGAGCGAATTTTGACAGATCTGGATCGCGGCATCGACGCGCCCACAGTAGGCGAGAATCTGCATTTTGAGGAGGTTTAAGTGCTGCGTATTTAGCTGGCGATCGCGATCGAGTTTAGTTACCTCAATGATACAACGATGCAAGTCGCCAGTTTCTGCCAATGCCCGTAAGTAATAAACTAAAGTGGTGCCACCAGCTAGATCCAATTGTTCGCGCGTGAGCCGCTCCCGGACCCAAGTAATATATTCCGACCAGCGATCGGTCGCACGATATAATAAAGCAGTCGCCGATCGACCGATCTCGGTTTGTCGATTGGACTTTTGGTGTGGTAAATTGGCTGGTAGATAGCGATCGAATATTTTTTCGGCTGTCTCAAATTGTCCCGACTGGGCGACTTCCAGCCCTTGAAGTAAGTGATGATAGTTCCACATCCCATCCGTTGGTGCCAGCCATCTGAGCCATTTTGCCAAGTGACTTGCTGCCAAATAATCGGAGCTATCGACTAGTGCTGCGAGGCGGCGCAGCAGCAACATCGGGATTAAGACTAAAACAATCCACGCCCCAATGCCAATTCTCATCATCACAGCGGGCATAAAATACCAACTCATTGATAAGATAATCAGTACGACGATCGCCGCAATCTTCAGGCTAGAATTACTCCGCGATGTCGGTAGTAATGTCGCCAAGCAGTAAAAGATTGCAATCTGAACCAAAACAATACTGGTAAAGTCCATTACTCGTCAATCGCCGATATTTACTTGGATACCTACCATAGTAGCTAAAGATTTAGTCTCGCTGTCGATCGATTATTCTCTCACCTTACTACTAATGATTTGCGATTGGTCGATCGAGGATTTACCTGGGCTAAATAAGCCCGAACAGCTCTTGCTGCAAGAGTTGGGCATTACTACTACCGGACAACTCCTCACTGTTGCTCCAGATGCTGCTACCAAGCAACAACTAGCGATTAGTCTGGGCACCAAAATTCAGTTTGTAAATAAATTAGTTGCGCTAGCCGATCTCGCCAGATTGTCTGGAGTCGGCTGTCAGTACAATGGGTTGCTGATCCATGCGGGTATTGTTTCTGTCAAGCAATTATCCCAAATGCCTGCCCATAAGATTCACCAACAACTCCTCAAGCTCCAAGTTGCCACACTCCAACGCCGCGATCTCTGTCCCGATCTCGCTGAGGTTCAAAATTGGATTAGACAAGCGCAGGGGTTGGGGGGTAAACAGTTGACAGTTGACAGTTGACAGTTGACAGTTGACAGCGAAAAGTAATGGGTAATGGGTAATGGGTTGGAAAAGAAAAGAAAAAAGTAGGGTGGGCAGTGCCCACCATCTAGGTTATCGATACTTTTCATCTAGGCATTCGTTACTTTCAATCTAGCCCACTAACTAGTTTTTGGTTGTTTTAATCTCATTAAAACGGTTAAAAATTTCAATACTTCGATCGCTAAACTACTGGCAAAAGACTGTTATTTCTTTGCGAGTACTCCATTCAAAAAGATATCTGCCAAGCCTTCAGCCATTTCCTTCATTTCCTGGGGACTGGCACCTGGTTGAGTGACGGTTTCATGACTAAATCCCGCGACGACAAACATCCCCAAAAATACCTGAGCGATGACGCGGGGATTCATCTGGCGATAGACACCGCGCTCCATTGCTGTTTGAAAAAATGCTTCGGCGACATCGGTCATTTTTTCGACGACTTCGGATTGAATGCGATCGCGTAAATCTTGATGGAGCTGAACTTCCATAAAGCAGACCCGCATCATGTCATAATTATCCCCCAATCGCAACATCCGCTTGTACATCACCTGTGAGATGGCTTCATAACTAGCCATCTCACTCAATTCTGTCAGTAAATCTGTCAATAATTCGATCCAGCCTTGAGTTGCTACTTCGACTAAGATTGCTTTTTTATTAGTAAAGTGTCTAAATAAAGTCCCCTCAGCAATTCCAGCTTTTTCGGCTAATTCCTTGGTGGTGGTGCCATCATAGCCATTACGAGCAAATAACTTTTGAGCTGCTTGCAAAATCTTGTCCCGGGTATTTAGCTCGGTTTTTTGTCTGCCATGAAATATCTGCATACATACCCAGGATCGTCACAATACCTGTTAAGTGGGATATTTACATTATTGTGCTAATCAAAATGGATATTTACGCATTACTTCATAGTTCTTTAGAGATAGTTACGACACTTTACGATCGCGATTCAAATCACGATTTCGCTTCAAGTTTCTTAACAATGTTTGACGGGGATAGAGCATCGATTAATCCGGTGGATCTAGCGGTGTCGGTACGGGCAATAACTCATCCCGCAGCCGCGAGATAATTGTCTCATCATCGATGCGATCGAGGATTTCCCGAATCGCTGTATTTGCACCAAATTGACCCCAAGTACAACCAGCAGCCAGATAAGCTTGAGCAGCTTTTCCCACCATATAAGCACCATATCCAGCAATGGCACCTTGGATGGCTCCTCCACCTAAATAACCGGGAAGTGCGGCAAAATTCAGAGTAGAACCGACTAGGAGTGCGGCTGTTTTGCCGACACCGAAGATGACACCAGTTAATAATTCAGTTAATAACAAACTACCGCTACTAAATGAAAGACCACTAATTAACTTACTAATCTCGTACCTGGTCATCGGGAGATTGTACAACTTCGCCAACGATCGAATCAGCATGAAGTCTACAAATACTCCCCCCAATATATCTAAAATCGCGATCGGGTTGGCAGCAACGGCGACTGCTTTATATTTGGCAAATTGCCAGACGAGACTATTGGCTTCCGACTGGAGATCGGTGAGGGTATTTTTGGCTAAATTCGTCTCTGCGGATCGCGCCTGGACTAAGGCGTTGATCGCGAGTAAAGAGCGACCCTCTCGGGCTAATAGTTTTTGAATTTTAGTCTTGAGTGGTGCAATTTGCGGCTCGGGTTTTTCCCATTCAAACTTTTTGGTGCCATCAGGATATTCAATCCGCACTTGGATGGGGGTCGGATCTGCCGAGATCATGACTACTTCATCTGCTGATATTAACCGTTGTAATAACTCATCGCTGAGACTATTCTCGCTCAGATTTCGTAACTGTTGATAGATCTCTTGTTGCACCTGTTCTGGATACAAATCGGCTTTATTGAATACTAATAATAATGGCTTGTGAGCTTGCCGCAATTCGCGCAAAGCTTGATATTCTAGTTGGGTAATATCGCCAGCAATCACAAATAAAATTAAATCTGCTTGCCCGACGACTTCGGCAGACATCTCGGCGCGGGCATCCCCGTCGATCTCATCTAAGCCGGGAGTATCGATCAGATCGATTTGAGTAATCCCATCTGGCGACCACCGGATCGATCGCGGAAACCGCGTCACCCCGTTCAGTGGGCCAGTTTCCAAGATTTTTTCACCGACTAAGGCATTAAGTACCGCCGATTTACCCCGACTGACTAACCCAAAGACGGCAATTCGATAATTATTTTGCTCTAACTTGGCTAAGGTGGCCGCTAAGGTATCTAAATCGCCCTGCAAGCTGGGTGAAACCGTGCCGACCTTATCGGCAGCATATCGAGACAAACTTTGCTGTAAACTCGCTCTGGCTCGATCGCAATCTGCCTCAGCCCGATCGGTTGTGGATGAGGGTACTGGTGCGGATGGATTGATTGTGGTCTCAGGAGTGGTCATATTCTGGATGCCCGATCGGGGATTTCTTCTAGGCTAGCACTAATTTGGAGGGTAGAGAGTAGAGGGTAGAGGGTAGAGATCGTGAAGCTAACGGGATGATGTGGGTACTCTAAAATCATCCACTCGATCGCTGCAATCGGCGCAATTTCGATGTCTACTATCTTAGGTTATGCCTTAATCATCGTTAGTATTTATTTCTTGGGTCAAGAAATTGTGTTCACAACCCAATTTTATGCTAGTTGGTGGCAGAAAATATCAGCAACAGGATCGGTGCTAGCCTTGATGTTGGGGATTAGTTCGCTGACTTTCTGGCGACGGCAAATGGGAAATTTCGGCTGGATTTTTATCGCGATAGGAATTATTTTAGTTTTCCTCAATAGTGCAGTCATCTTGAAACCTACCAGTTTATGGTCATTTTTTGTGGCAATGCTATCGTTTGCTAGTGGTTATCAACTGCTCACTAGCGGTAGAATTAGGTTCTAAAGTATTATTTTGAAATTCAGCTAGCTGGGTAGTAGCGATGAAACGACGAATTTACCGCACCCTCTGTTTATTAACAATCTGTGGATTGGCAGCTTGTGGCAAAAAAGACCAGTCACCAACGGCAGCAAACACGCCAACCGTTACGCCGACACCAGTGGTGCCAGCTCCAGTGGCGATCCCACCCCCATCACAATCACCAGCCCCCATCGTCATCAAAACTCCCAAGCCGATCGTTTCAACATCGCCAACTACTCCCAAAATTGCGGTACCTGCATCTATCTATCCGACACCAACGCCGGTGGCGATTCCGGTTGTCCCCGATCCATTTAAAACCAAAACAAATTCTAAGCCCGATCCAATTTCTAAAATCAGACTTCCCACAGATGCCGCCCAACAAATCACACCAGTGGGCATTGGTGCTGCCAAAATTGGGATGACTTTCAAGGAGCTAAAAGCCACAGTCGGATCTGAGTATGAGTTCCCAGTCAAAACTAGTCTGATCGAGGGGTTTGATGCGGTCGCCGTGACCAAAGGCGGGACGGTACAATACTATATTCCCTATCCTACCGGTACTAATTTTACCGATGCCGATCGCATTAAACATCTGATGACAGATAATCCTAACTACCGTACCCTCCAAGGTGTCGGCCCCGGTACCCCCATCCGGCAGGCTGCTTCGATCTACGGTGGTGGCGCAACGCTATCGATGAGTAAAGAAAATGAGTCGCGCGAGTTTATTAACTTCGAGCAGCAACCGGATGGATTGGCTTTTCGTCCCAAACCGATCGGCACTCGATCGTTTGCCGGAGATTATCCCGAAAGTAATGAAGATTATCTCAAGACTCAAAAATACGATAAGCGCGCCGCGATCGGTCAAATTACCGTTTCCTGTTCTGAAGATCAGTGCGGAGCAGAACGTTGATCTAGGGGGTAGAGGGTAGGTAGTGAAGCACTAGGGATTTGCAGGTAGAAGATAGTTGCAAACTGACGCTTCGCTCTAATAAAGAAAACCCTCTACCCCCTAGCCCCTATCCCCTAGCCCCTACCCCCTATCCCCTACCCCCTACCCTCTCTAAAATGACTCCCCTTCGTATTGGCATTGCTGGGCCGGTTGGCTCAGGTAAGACAGCATTACTCGATAGTTTGTGTAAGCAATTGCGCGATCGCTATCAGTTGGCGGTAGTTACCAATGATATCTACACTCAAGAAGATGCTCAGTTCTTAGTCAAAAGTCAGGCATTAGCACCAGAGCGGATTATCGGTGTCGAAACTGGGGGTTGTCCCCATACTGCCATTCGGGAAGATGCCTCGATGAATATTGCCGCGATCGAACAATTAGAGCAACAATTTCCCGATCTAGATATTGTCTTCCTGGAGAGTGGCGGCGATAATCTCGCGGCGACGTTTAGTCCCGAGCTAGTCGATTTGACGATCTACACGATCGATGTCGCAGGTGGCGATAAAATCCCCCGCAAGGGCGGTCCCGGCATTACCAAGTCAGATTTGTTGGTAATTAATAAGATCGACCTTGCCGACCAAGTTGGAGCCGATCTAGGGATTATGCAGCGAGATAGTATCAAGATGCGTGGGGACAAACCATTTATTTTTACCAATCTCAAAACGGGTCAAGGTTTGGCTGATGTGGTCGAGTTTGCGATCGCGCATGTGGTGGCTGGCAGCTAGTCTCAGAATACATCAGAGTGGAAAAATTGGCATGACAAAAACAGGGGTAGTAGGCGCAATGTGATGAATTGTCTTACTACCCCTGTTGTCGATCGGTTTTACTCTTGAACTAAGTGGATGTGTTTGTATCCTAATTTGATACTAAAAACATCGCCCTCTTTTAATCCCATTTCCTTGGTATAGGCAGCACCGATCAACAGTTGACCGTTTTTGTGAACGGTCGCCTTATATGTGGCGGTTTTACCGCGATTATCTCTACTGGTTTCGTCAAGTTTGACTCCTTTGGCTGTCAGCACAGCATCATAAAATCCAGATAGATCGGTGCGGGTGATACCGGCTTTGGTAGTTTTCACATAGCCGCACTGTGTGGCAGTTTCACGTTTGGCAAGATGTGAAAGTTCTTTAACTTTTTGAAGCAGAGCTTTCCCAGTAAGTGGTGATGTCGGGATAGTTGGTTCTGCTACGGAATCGACTTTAGGCATAGTTTGATTGGTGGATATTGCGGATATTTGTGGCTAGTTGTGCAGTTTGCTTGATGTATTAGCCATCATGAAGCTGACTTTATATTAATATATTATGCACGCAATTATAGTTATAGTTCCAATAAACTTTCAAGTTAATTAGAATTTGACACAGATCGCGCTCAATTTGCTTTAGCTGGAGTGTCCCGATTTTCAAAATCAAAGCCCCAATCTTCATCGTCAAGATTGCTTGCAGGTATAGAACTTGGCGATGATGGTTTGACTGAAGATCGGGCGTTGCCACTCGATCGATCTGGATCGTCGTACTCAAAATCGGCTGAGTCGAGATCGTCATCAAATTCAGTTTCTAGCGGCTGTTTATACGGCGGCTGGATCAATCTAAAATCGGCATCGTATACTTCTGAGCTAGTGGGTGCCCAGCGATCTCGATCGCTGTTTTGGCGTTGTCGCTCCTGTGAATAGTCAGTTTCAGGTATGGAGCTATTGGTGGCAGCTTGGCGATTTTGGGGACGCGGTAGCGGCGAATCTTCCCAATCTAGTTGGCGATTTGTGACTGGTGGATTTTCCCAATCATCGATATCATCGATCGCCTCATTAACGATTGGTTGCGCTGATGGCGGACGGGTAAAAACATCTTCATCCTGGGGCGATCGCGATTGTAATTGCCGAATTTGTCGTTTGAGCGACTGTCGATCGATCGCGATTAATAGTTGAATTGCGATACTAGATAATAATCCTAATCCGATCGCGATCGTCAACCACACCCCAATCGGTAAGGCAATTGTCGGCTGATTGAGGATAATTAGTGTCATCGTTGGGACGAGATTAGATCCCGCGACAATCCCCAATAGGATCGGTACTAGTAAGGCAATAATTATTTTCATACGATCGACTATTTCACATCGGTTAACAGCTCAAAACATACCCATCAACAAAGATTGGGGAAATTCCCAACCTAAAAACCTCCCGATCTGCTTGTGACGATGCACTGGTTCCATCCGTAACTGTCAACTGTCAACTGTCAACTGTTTAATCGCTCTTCCACCGGTTCAACGGAATACAATCGATATCGAGTCGATCCAAGGCTCTAGCGACAACAAAATCGACTAGATCGTCGATCGATTGGGGTTTGTGGTACCAAGCAGGGCAGGCTGGAACGATCGCCGCACCAGCTTCAGCGAGGCTAGTGAGGTTTCTGAGGTGAATCAGACTAAAGGGGGTTTCACGGGGCACGATAACTAGTTTACGCCCTTCTTTGAGTTGGACATCCGCCGCCCGTTCGAGCAAATCGCCACTCAATCCCGCTGCTAATTTGCCGACGGTACTCATACTACAGGGGATAATCAACATCCCCTGAGTACGGTAGGAGCCACTGGCGATATTTGCCCCGACATCTCCCCAGCGATGACAGCGGAGTTTCCCGGCGGTGGGGATGCCAGCTTGTTCGCGCCAGAAGTCTTCCTGCTCGTCTGGTTCGCTGGGCAATCTAATTTGGTCTTCAGCCTGAAATACCATGTAGGTAGATCTCGATGCGACTAGTTCGATCTGATAGTCAGCAGCGAGTAAATATTTGATCGATCGAATGGCATAAATTAAGCCGGATGCACCAGTGATACCGAGGATGAGAGGTTTCATTAGTTGGGGGACTGGGGGACTGATGGACTGGGATTAGATCTCGATCGCTTTCACATTTTAACAAGTGTATTGGGTGGATGATTTGGCGATGATGCGATTGCTCACCCAATAATTAGGTAGGGGCAATCGATCGATTGCCCCTACCTAATTGGTTTACTTTAGTTGAGCTAAGTTTCAAGATGTGCCGCTGATTCAAGCTTTACTCGATCGATTGTTGCCAGCGAGGATCGAGGTAAAAATCCTTAAAAACTGTCAACTGTCAACTGTCAACTAATCTACAGCTTCAAATTCTGTCTCATCTGGCTCGAACGTGGACGCAACTGCGTCGGCATTTTCGTCGCTGGCTGCCTCACTAGCGGCTTCAGAGAGCATACTAGTGACGGTGACTAGATCGATTTGTTGACGATAGTAGTCTACACTCTTGACTTGGACTTCGACCCGATCGCCCAGACGATAAGAGGTGCGATTTTTGCGTCCGACTAGACAAGCATAGCGGGGACGAAATTCGTACCAGTCATCTTTGAGCGAACTGACGTGTACCAAGCCTTCGACGAGGGAGTCTTCGATTTCGACAAAGAAGCCGTAGGATTGAACGCCAGTGATTAAGCCTTGAAAAATTTCGCCAGTGCGGGCTTTCATTTTTTCAGCTTTTCGTAATCCAGCCAGGTCATTTTCGGCATCTTGAGCGATCTTAGTGCGATCGTTCAAATGGGCGATCGATCCGGCGATTTGGGCTTCTAATTCCTGCTGAACCGTCGGTGTGAGGACGTTCCAGGTAATCTGTCCGTGACAGCTACTACTCCCCAAATTGAGTGTTTCCTTGGCGCGAGAGGTTTTGCGATCGCGTCCGTTGGCAAATACTTCGTGGAGTACGCGTTGGATCAGAATATCGGGATAGCGGCTCAGGGGTGAGACGGCGTGGGTATAGCCATTTTCGATCGCCAGTCCGAAATGTGTGCCCGGTTGGGTACTGTAGACGGTGGTTTTGAGCAGGCATTTGAACAGGTAGTTGAGCACCTGCGGCACTGGTGACTGGGGAAATTGCAGGCTGAGGCGTTGCAAATCGGCAGCACTCACTTCTGTCTCCACTTCACCCTCGAAATTCAAGCCGAGATTGATCGCCAGCTTAATCGTGTCGTTGACTTCGACTAGTTCGGGATTGTGCTGCACTGCATATATTGCCGGCACTTGGAGAGCTTGGAGATGCACGGCGATCGCATAGTTTGCCATCACCATCACATCAGTGAGTAAGGATTGCGGATCGTCTAAGAAGATCGTCCCCAGCCGACCTTCATCGGCGAAGGGAGCTTGCTTTTGGATCGAATCTACTTCCAGACCGCCTCTAGATCGTCGCTGCGCTCTGAAAGCTGGGGCAATGGTGTTCCAGATCGGTTTGATGATTTCGATCGCTTGAGGGTCGATTTCGCTAGGTTCGCCAGCTAAGACGGCATTGATCCCTTCTGGATCGAGCAACCAGTCCAATTGAATCCGGCTGGGTTGAATGTTAAATTCGATCAATTCACCGCTCTCGTTGAGCGAGAGAAATACCGAAATTGCCAAGCGTTCGGCTTCCGGTACGAATCCACAAGCCTGATGGACGGCATCTGGTAACAGGGGGATGACATTTGCGCCTAGATACACAGCCGTGCCACGTTTACGGGCTTCGCGATCGAGTCTGTCGTCGGCAGTAACATAGCTCGCGAGATCGGCGATATGTACCCCCAATCGCCACACCTCATCGAGATGCTCGATCGTCAAGGCACTATCGATCGCGCC
>JBBRVB010000094.1:0-11346 GCA_038247275.1 Chroococcales cyanobacterium | reverse complement strand
TAACCCCGGATCGAGCAGATCTAATACTTTTGTCACAGATCTAACTCAAGCCAATATGCGGAAGCTGTGGAAATCGCCCCGATCGTCAAACTAAACAGATTAAGATATTTAGTATGCTAAGACACACATCTCTCAACGCCTCACACTGTATGAAAATCAGCCAATATTTGTCTGTCATCATGTTTGTCAGTGGGATTTGGAGCTTGCTAGATATTCGGTCTTTGGCACGCAGCTTCAGCCTGGAGTTATCAGGGGCAAAATCCTCAATAGTTCGATCTTCCCTTCGATCTGCACCAGTACTCGCACAGAATTTAGCTGATGCTCAAACTATTCTTGATGTGAACCAGGATTTGAGATTAAAAGAGATTGTTGTAACTCGAAATAGTTCTGACAAATCGCTACTAACTGTCACTGGGATGATTAATAACCGGGGCGAAAAAGCTCACTATGTCTATTACATTGTGGCTAAGTTCGTTGCCAAAGACGTTGCGATTAAGCAAGCAATTATTCCGGTTAATATCGATATCGAGCCTGGTAAATCCAAGCCCTTTACCCACGAAATCTCGACAGATAGTAGCAACTCGATCGTACCTGCCAATGTTAAGCCGATGGTAGTTAAGTATGAGTATCGATGAACAGTTGACAGTTGACAGTTGACAGTTGTAATCGCGCCGTAGGCACGGACGTGTCGTTAGACGGTCTCCTCGTGAATAGCGTCCAAGCAGACAGTGAAGCGATCTGGTGCGGAGATTTTATCTCCGCACTAGATCGCAGTCCGCCTAACGGCAGAGGTTTTGAACCCTCTATGCTCGGTCAGATCGATTAATAACCCAAAGCTGCTAGGACATCTTGAGCGTGGGTATCCGTCTTGACGCTGGTATCGACGTGGACGATCTTACCAGTTTCGTCGATCGCATAAGTTACCCGCTTGGCATAGCCACCACCATCGACATCATAAGCAGCAATGATGCTACCATTCGTATCAGCTAACAGCGGAAAAGGTAGATCGAATTTTTGCGTGAAGGCTTGGTGATCGGACTCATTATCTTTACTCACGCCCAAAATTACGATCCCTTTGTCTTGATAGACGGCATAGTTATCGCGAAAACTGCAAGCTTGTTTGGTACATCCGGGGGTGTCATCTTTGGGATAAAAGTACATGACGACTTTCTTCCCAGCTAACCCAGCTAGGGTGACCGTGTTCCCGTGAGTGTCTTTGACGTTAAAGTCAGGAGCTTGTGTGCCTACAGCCAGAGCCATGAGATAATTTCCCTGTTCGTTGAAGATCTATATCACCGCCCACTGTAAACGGAATTAGGCGATTTTTCAAGCTGGTAATCTCCTAAAGCCGAGAGCCTAAAACCTAAAACCTATGCACCATGTGCGCGAGGATCTTCATTGTTACCACTAGGAACTACTTTGGGTGTGAATTTGGAGACTTCTCCGGCGGTGGCGGTGTCACGGATCGCCTCACCAGCAGTTAGGGCGGTGAGTTTAGATGCCAAGATCTGCCGAGGCTGTTCGCCGATCGCTTGCGCGAGGACTTGTCCCTGGCTGTCAAAAAAGACAAAATGCGGAATCCCATCAACGCGGTATTTGGTGACCTCTGGGAGCCATTTGGTATTGTCTACATTCAACATTGAGAAGTTAACTCGATCGCCAAACTGGGATTTGATAGCAGCTAAATCTGAAGCCATTGCCTGACAACTGGTACACCAATTAGCATAAAATTCCATCAATGTCGGCTTGCCATTACTGAGGGCGATATCGATCGGTTGAGCTTGTTTGGCTTGACTATCGAGACTATCAGTGAAGTTTTGGGCGCGAACGCCGAGCGTCAGGGCGACAACGAGGACGATCGCGATCGTGACGAGTGTAAAATTACGCAGCCGTTGGGGAGCAGGGCTAGATTCCATCTCAATAAATTTTAAATTTGATATTAGTCGGTAACCTAAATATATCGTGCGGGTTGCGAGTAGGGTAAAACTCAGTCTCAGAGTTTGGCGATCGGGTGATACACTGGCAACTATGTGTTTTTTCGTCTCGATTAGCCGAAATTCTCTAGAGCGACGCTAACTGTTCACTGTCAACCGATCTTATAGATGTTGTCAATCCCCACTTTCCCCGAAGCCAGTCGCGAGATCTTGAGATCGCTCGATAATTATAGCGATCGCGATTTAGTTAGTTTGCACCAGTTACATCCTGAGCAGGGCAAATTTTTTACAGCCCTATTTTGTCGATATGGGGCGATCGTCCACAGTGTCGTCCAACATGCTGTGGAGTCGCAGATCCAGGCTGACTATTTGTTTGCGATCGCGTGGCGACAGATTTTTGAGGAACTCGATCGGGTGAAACTATCACCAGAACCCGCAGCAACTAATTGGCAAAATTGGCTGATCGACATTACTGGTAGCACGATCGATCGGATCGAAATCCCCCCGCCAGAGCGGATTCGCTATCTATTGGCGGCTGCGCCCCCACCATTGCGCTGTTATCTCGAACGCGGACTCGATCGAATGCCCGCGCTCTCGCGCCTGATCGTGGTGATGACGCAAAGCCTCAAGTGGAATGAACAACGCATCTGTGCCTATCTACAAGGTGAGGGGCAGAACATCGATCCTGCCACTATTCCTCATTATTTGGCTGAAGGCTATCAACAATTAGCAGCGGCTGTACCTGAAGATATTCGGGATATTTATCTACATTAGGACTTACGTATCGTACGAATTTACTATCATTTATTGACAGAAATACGTTGTTTCAGACTTATTCAAACATCTTGCGATCGGCAAATCTTGAACCTGAAATCCATATCTCCTATATTTGTGTCTCCTGTCAATGGGTAAGTCCTAAGCTAATCTATCGATCTTGAGATCGCTAGTCTATTGCCCCCAACTCCTGAGTAAATGATGACAGATCAGCATCTACTTAGGGGTTATTTTTGAGCCTGAGATCGCTTAAAAGTCACAGTAACAGTCGTCCCGAGATTGACTTGACTCTCGATCGATAGTTCGCCCTGATGACTAGCAACGATCGATTGGACGATCGCCAATCCCAGACCCGAACCACTACTCACATCGGACGCAGTAGCCGTTCGTGCTGGATCGATACGATAAAACCTGTCACACAAATGTGGGAGTGCTTGCTCGGGAATGCCCATGCCCATATCGCGAACTTTGACTTGGAGATATGAGGTACTTTGACGCATCAGTTGTTGAAGTTCGACCTCAATCTGTGGTTTGACTAGATCCTGACCCTTGCGGTCATCTGGAGCTGGCGTATACTGAATCGCATTGGTGAGTAAATTGGTAAATAATCTCACCAATCGATCCCAATCGCCATCAATACTAAATGCTTCGGGTTCGCGTTCGGATTGCCCGACCGGAGATGGGAGCGGATCGACAATTTCCAGACGAAGCTCAATCCCCCTGGTGGCGGCGGCTAATTGTTGTTCGTCGATCGTTTCCATGAGCAGCGCATCCAGGGGGACGGGACTAAATGGTGAGACGATACTACTATCTTGACGCGCTAAAAATAACAGATCGTCAACCAATCGCCCCAACCGCCGCGTTAGGCGTTCGATCGTTTGTAGTTGTTGGCGTTGCTGGGGAAGCAGCGGTTCTTCACCTAGTGCGACTTGAACGTTAGTTTGAATGGTCGCGATCGGGTTGCGAAGTTCGTGCGATGCATCTGCGGTAAACTGTTTGAGCTGCTGATAAGATGCCTTAACTGGTTCGATCGCAATCCCTGATAAAAACCAGCCGATCGTTGCAACACTAGCGATAATTAATAAAATCCCAATTGTCAGATCGATCATTAATAACTCAGTTGGTTTGGTAACTTCAAACCAGGGATGACTGACTCTCAAAAACCCAACTAGCACCCCATTTTTATTTACAGGTGCAGTAATCTGGCGTAAAACTCGGTCGTTCTGTACCCGCACAGTTGCACCGTCGAGATCGATCCAGACTGGTAAATTGAGCGGTTCCCTAAGCGTAGACCACAATAACTTGCCACTGAGATTAAATAATTCTAGATCGATTCGATCGTCATCCAACCTGTCCGAGTTATCCTGAAAACTGGCAGCGACATTAATCTGAAATCGATCTGGGATACCAGGAGCATCAATCCGATCGATGGCGATCGATCGTGTCACTACTTCTACTACATGATTTAAGGTATCGTCAATGCGTTCGATCAACGTACTTCTGACGTACAAATACATCCCACTAGCAAATACTAGCAGAACGATCGCGGTCACAGTGGTGTACCAAATTGCCAGCCGGCGACGGGTAGTTTGAAACATAGGTAATTAGGACGATCGGCGATCGAGAGGATAAAATAGTTATCTGAACTAGCCGGCATCTCTAACTACATTCGCTAATGAACGATCTCATAGACATCGACTGGGAACAACTACATCAAGTATCGGAAGACGACCCCGAATTTGAATTGGAATTACTGACAATGTTGGCAGAAGATGTGAAAATCCATACCGAAGATCTCCGGCGTGCTGTCGTTGATGGTGATGCGATCGCGATCGCGCATGAAGCCCACTATATCAAGGGTGCCAGTGCCAACGTCGGGATTGTCAGCATCACCGCTTTAGCCAAACAAATCGAACATCTCGCCCGCGAACAGCAGCTACTGGCAATTAACCCGCTCATCGCCCAAATGATCATCGATCTCGATTGTCTAGAAGCTTATTTAGCAACCAAAACCTCCGCTAGTTGAGCGAAATCGATTTCGCTCGGTGACAAATTCAAGATTCAAACGCGTGCTGTATACCTATCCTCAACTCTATCCCGGTATTTTAGTCAAACGCTACAAGCGGTTTTTTGCAGATGTCCAACTCGATACTGGGGAAATAATTACCGCACATTGCCCTAATACTGGCCCGATGACGGGGGTTTGTCAAATTGGCGCACCCGTACTAGTCTCTTTTCATGACAACCCCAAGCGCAAACTCAGCTACACCTGGGAAACGATTGAAATCGACGGGATCTGGATCGGCATTAATACCGCATTGCCCAACAAACTCATCAAAATTGCCCTCGAACAGCGGCTATTTCCAGAACTAGGTGCATATCAACAGATTCGATCGGAAGTAGTCTACGGGCACGACAACCGCAGCAGAATTGACTTTCTTCTCACAGATGGAGGACGTTCGATCTATTTAGAAGTCAAAAATACTACTTGGTCGATGGGTGATGTGGCAATTTTCCCCGATACCGAAACCACCAGAGGACAAAAGCATCTGCGCGAACTCATCGATGTGATGCCCGAACATCGCGCTGTGATGCTCTATCTCATCAATCGCAGCGACAAAACCAAATTTGCGCCGGGCGATACTACCGATCCCATCTACGGTCAACTGCTACGAACAGCAGTAGCCAAGGGACTAGAAGTTTTACCTTGTCGATTTGAGGTTACGCCTGAAGGGGTGGAGTATTTAGGACTTGCCGAACTTGCGTTCTAATTTACCAGCATTAATAAGTTCTGAATTAAAATCGATCCGGCTACTGGCGCGGGACCGGACATATCTGTAGGCAAGAAGATTCTCGCGCTGGTAGCAACTAAGGCAAACAGGAAGATCAGTAGAATGATAAATGGGCCGACATTTTGACGAATGAAAGTCATCATTAATTTAAAAACATACCGAAGTTATTATACCCGTCAATTGTAACAAATATTAATTTAGGCATCTTTGAGATCGGGATCGTCAGTGGCACCAGATCGAGCGATGAACACTAGCAGGAACATGCTCGGAATGACAACTAACATCGTTACTAAGAAAAAGTTAGACCAACCGAGGGCTTTGACTAAATCTCCAGATGGTGCAACTAGCAGCTTGCTCAAAGCCATCAAACTCGATAATAGTGCAAACTGAGTTGCCGAAAATTGTTGGTTGCACATATTCATCAGGAATAGCCCAAATGCGGAGGATTCCATCCCCCCAAAGAAATTTTCGACATTAATCGCCAAAATAAATAGTTGAGTCGCAAAGGGTGGTTGGACAAAGTTCTGACACACTGCTGCTAAATCGGTAACTCGCGGATCGGGATGGGATGCCTGTGCCAACATCACATAGAGAATGATGCCAAGAGCCTGTGAGCCACCAAAGATCCAAAGTCCTTTGAAAACACTCATCCGCGTCAATAACACCCCGCCTAGCAAAGCTCCAATAATCGTCGCAATTATGCCCATAAAGCCGTTGATATCGCCAATTTGACCTTGGGTAAAACAAGCAGCTTTGAGAAAAGGAATCGACATCGAATTCATCATCGCATCGCTAACTTTGTAGGTCACGATGAATAATAAGACTGAAACGCCATAGATTAGCCCTCGGCGTTGAAAAAAATCTAGAAATGGCAGTGTTACCGCATCAGCAAAGGTCTCTGGCGGTCGATCTGTTGCTTCCGTACCAGGTGCGAACAATGTAAATACTAACCCCAACAGCATAAAACCAGCCATCACCAGATAAACTGGCTGCCAAGCCCGAAACACATTTTCAAACAGTTTCGATGCGCCAGCAAAGGACACAATCAAGGCGACGCGATAGCCTGTAGTAAAAATGCTCACCCCAATCGGTCGTTCTGCTCCAGTCAGCACGTCCGTCCGATAGGCATCGGCGACAACATCCTGGGACGCGCTCAAAAAGGCAATTAGTACTGAGATAATGGCTAATAGGTCGAGGTTTTTGGCAGGATCTTGCAGCGACATGGCACCGATCGCCAGTACCAATAAAAATTGGATAATTAGTAACCACCCTTTGCGTCTGCCCAAAAATGGCGGTACGAATCGATCGAGTAATGGCGACCACAAAAACTTAAACGCGTAGGGAAAACCAATGAGGCTACCGTACCAACCGATTTTACTCAAATCTGCGCCAGCATCGGACATCCACGATTGTAATGTCTTCAAAACCAGTAAGATCGGAAGTCCAGATGAAAAGCCAACAAATAGCAATGCAGCCATTTTCCGATTCTGAAATACTTGCAGTAATGATTTCACAGTAGGCACCCAATTCTCCAGTAGGAGAAGCTCCGCTAACGAATTTTGATTCCCAATCATCCCACAAAGCGATCGTGAAAAGTGTCCCAATCGATCGTCCTAGCCCTTGATTTCAGCCGCAATCAACTGATTTTCACGATCCATAGTCACAACGATGCAATGCCCCCAAAACAAATCGCCGTCGTTGTAATATAAGAATACCTCGCCATTTGAGGCGATCGATCTGGATTCAAGTGTTATCCGTTGCTTAAATAACTCGATCGTCAATGGTTCCCGATCGGAAAGCGAGGCGCAAGCCCCGCCATTTATGGCTGGGGTCGAGCCTGTGGCGGCTGACTAGTTCTCATCAATCGGGAAACAATCGCCGACCCGTGCTCGGATCGAAGACAAATAACCACTCAGGCGAAAATCTGAGTGTCAACTGCGCGCCTAATCGCTCCCGTGGATTGGATGGAGATTGCGCCAACCATTCCGGTGGAGCTAGCAAGTTAATCAAAATCGATGTGCCGTTAATTTGGGCTTTAATCAGGGTTTCTCGCCCTTGAGTTTCGATGCCTCTAACAGTTACAAATAAGCCAGATGCGATCGGATCTGACTCGATGGTGAAATATTCAGCCCGAATGCCGAGATCGAAGCCTTGTCCGTCCCGGAGTTGGAGTTGGGTGGCGAGTTCTGAGTCACAAGCGATCTGGCTATCACCGATCTGCCAGACCCGATCTTGATAGATAGCGGGGATAATATTCATCGGTGGTGTACCGATAAAAGTTGCGACCATGCGATCGCTCGGATGATGGTATATTTCGTGGGGAGTACCGATTTGTTTGATATAGCCGCGATCGAGCACGACAATTCGATCGGCTAAGGTCATCGCTTCGGTACAATCATGGGTGACATAGATCGTTGTAATTCCGACTTGTTGATGCAGTTGTTTGAGTTCGCTGCGGGTATTATCGCGCAGTCCGGCATCAAGATTGGATAGGGGTTCGTCTAATAGGAATACTTGCGGCGATCTGGCAATAGCTCGACCGAGTGCGACGCGCTGCTGTTGTCCGCCTGATAGTTGTTTGGGCTTGCGATCGAGTAACATGTCGATCTGAAGTGACTTTGCAACATCCTGAATTTTGAGGGCAATTGTCGATCGATCTACACCGCGCATTTGCATCCCAAATCCCAAGTTTTCGGCAACTGTCATGTGGGGATAGAGGGCATAATTTTGAAATACCATCGCCACATCTCGCTGTCTAGCAGGTACTTGGTTGACCAATCGATCTCCGATATAAATGTTACCGCTAGTTGCCGTCTCCAATCCAGCAATAATTCGGAGTAAGGTCGATTTACCACAGCCAGACGGACCGACTAGTACCCAAAATTCGCCATCGGGAATCTCAAATGAGATATCATCGATCCCCATAAATCGTTGTTCTGGCGTAGCGGCGGCGGTTGCAAATTTACGGCTGATGCGTTCGAGTTTGACACTAGACATAGTTAAGCAGTTGACAGTTAACAGTTGACAGTTGACAGTTGCGCGTCACGGAGGTTCCCTCCAGATGGGGCAAGACAAGACAGACAGCGATTTACCACACATAGGCTATCAAATCAGCAACAAGATGCCAAGTCGTGAGTGTGGGGGATTTGAACTCCTGATTTTCTTTAAATGAGTCTAGCTACATCGATAGCGATCGATGAGGTTGTTCTTATTTTACTGTGCTTGTTGTGGAGCAGGCGATCGCTTGGTTTTGTCATCACCCCACCCCCAGATCCCCACACCCCCATCCCCATTGCGGGTTTGTTACAATAGTTAAAGCAACCCAGGAGAAGCCTGCATGACTGTTTCGATCGATCCCAAGAATTTTTTGTTATCCAAGCAACTACCAAATCTGAGTTATTCATCGACTACCCATCGGTTTGATGAAACCTGGGAAGCTCCATTAGCCACACTGCTGGGTTTAGGACGAGCGGCTGGTGCTGATTTTGTCGAGTTTTTCTTAGAGCGATCGAATTATATTAGTTGTTTGGCAGAAGATGACCAAATCACGAGTATCTCACCCCGGCTCACGACAGGCGCGGGAGTCCGAGTATTTAAGGGTCAAGCTGATTGCTATGTCAGTACCAACGATCTGTCCTTCACCGGGCTAAAAGCTGCCTTAGAGAAGGCATTGGGGATTATGGCATTGCAGTTACCCGCACCTAATTCCTATGTACCCGAAATCAATCTGGAATTGTTGCGGGACTATGCGACGAAAAAGGGTAAAGATAGCTGGTTGCAGCAGTGTAGCCCGATGCGGGAGATGGCGGATGTCCTCCTGGCTGCCAATGATAAGCTCAAACAGACGGCAACTCATATTCAATCCCGACGGGCGGCTTATTTCCGCGACTGGCAAGAAGTTTTAGTTGCCTCTAGCGATGGCACATTTGCGCGAGATATCCGGCTGACCCAATCTGTCGGGTATAACTTATTATGTGCCGATGGTGCCAATCGATCTTCGATCGGTCAACGGGTGGGCGATACTAGTAATCCCGGCTTTTTGACTAGTTGGGATTATGGAGCTACTGCTGAGGATGTCTCGGAGTCAGCGGGTAAGATGCTCTATGCTGACTATGTAGAATCGGGAACTTACCCGATTATTATGGCAAACAAGTTTGGCGGAGTGATCTTCCATGAAGCTTGCGGACACTTACTCGAAACTACCCAAATCGAAAAAAACACGACTCCATTTATCGATATGAAGGGTCAGAAGATCGCTCACGAAAGTCTGACAGCATGGGATGAAGGGTTATCGGGCAATGCTTTTGGGACGATCGATATGGATGATGAAGGGATGCCAGCCCAACGCACCCTACTAATCGAAAATGGTATCCTCAAGAATTTTATCGCCGATCGGGCTGGATCGATCCGCACCGGACATCCGCGCACTGGCAGTGGGCGACGGAATAGTTATGCGTATGCCGCCGCCAGTCGAATGCGGAATACCTATATCGCACCGGGCGAATATCATGTAGACGATCTCTTCAACTCGATCGAAAAAGGGATCTATTGCAAGAAAATGGGTGGCGGGAGCGTTGGTGCTACCGGACAATTTAACTTCTCGGTAGATGAAGCTTATCTGATCGAAAATGGCAAAATTACCAAGCCACTCAAGGGGGCGACGCTGATTGGTGAAGCCAAAGAAATTATGACTAAGATCTCGATGTGTTCGGCAGATCTTGGATTGGCGGCTGGTTTCTGCGGTTCGGTAAGTGGCAGTATTTATGTTACTGTCGGACAGCCACATATCAAGGTCGATGCGATTACCGTCGGTGGACGTTAAAGATCTGTAGGGGCGGGTTTATGCTAGGAATTTTTGCTGTAACAAATAACGGTAGAACGAACCCACCCTCACCCACTAGCAAAGCAACTATCCCTGTTAACTGAGTAGGTAATTCTAATTATTCAAATGATAGATTGCATCTGAAATCTAGATGGTGGGCAGTGCCCACCCTACTGGCTCAGAATTAGAGAACAAACCTGCCCTCACTAACAAATGATGAGTAACACTCGAACTCAAGATTTAACGGAAACACAAGTAACATACACATTAGAAGTCAATGGTGAGTTTTTTCTAATTGAAAATGTACCCGCCAGAGTCGATCTAGATACTGGCGAACAATTTTTTGCACCAACTACTGTCAAACGCTTACAAGAAATTATCCTCGATCGAGAAAGTTCCATTAGATTTACGCAAACTCCGGTTTATCAATTTGCTGCTGGATAATAGTACTGGGGGATTGGCAATCGATTTCGATCGCGCACAACATGACAGTGAATATTACGATTGATACTCAAAAAATCTCGATCGTACACAATTAATACCGCTCATCTTACAGAAATTATTTAAGTTATTAAAGATGTCTCTAAATATTCAACAAGTCTCAGATTCTGCTCGTAAGATTGCCACTAAACTAGGCATCTCCAAATTCGATTTGTCGGGTTCGACTACCGATAGCGTTAGCGTGGAGGTGGATCGAGGCGAACAAAAACAAGTTAAAGCTTCCAATCGATCGGGTATCACCGTCAGAGTCTGGAATAACGAACATACCGTCGGGATTACTAGCACCACTGATGTCGATGATATTGGGTTAGAACTCGCTCTAAAAAGTGCCTATGAAGCGAGCTTTTTTGGGATTAAAGAACATGCACCAGATTTTAGTCCTGAAGCTAGTGCCCCAATTGCCGAAGTAAAAATTGAAATCGGCGAAGCTGCAACTGTGCCGCAATTAATTGAGAGCTTAATCGATGCAGAACGGAAATTACTAGCAACTCATGAAGCGATCGAAAGTGTGCCTTACAATGGT
>JBBRVB010000093.1:0-11459 GCA_038247275.1 Chroococcales cyanobacterium | reverse complement strand
CTTGCACCAGTACATAACAACTGATGAAAATAGCCTCAAAACTTACTCAATCGCACTAAAACTATCCCCTATCTTGAAAAGGTGCTCTACTTGGGGAAACCCCAAGACCGCACTTTTCGCTATCCCCTATCCCCTAAAACACTAGTAACTATGTTTTGATGCAAGATGTGAGTGTAGCTATTATCCAAATTAACTAAATAGCTGACTAACAACAATCGATAAATCTGGAAAGATCGAATCGGTCACAAGCTGCGCTCCTGTAGACGTAATCGGTGCAGCATCGGGATAAAATACCGTTAAACTCTGCGCGCTAGGATCTACTATCCACACCCGCAATACACCACCGGCGAGATAACTGCTAGCTTTTTGAGCCATCTGTCCGAAAGTCTGTCCGGGTGAGATAATTTCGACTACTAATTCTGGTGCGACGGGACAAGCGGCATTTTCTTGCCAAGTAACTGGTAATCTGTCGAATGAGACATAAAGTAAATCTGGTACTGGTGTAAAATCATCGCTAAGATCGACCGCCCATTCAATCCCGACTCGACCGCGACTATTGCCCCAAGCTGTTAAAGCCGTAAAGATCGTGCCAGTAGATCGAGAGTGAAAGTACTTGGGAGACATTTTTGCAACGGCAATGCCATCAATTAGTTCGTAAGTCAGATCCGCCGCATCTGAGATCGCCCAAAATTCAGCTTTAGTAAGTTTTTTTATCGAGGTATTTACCATATTCGATCGCCATCAAATCATAGTTTCAATTTAACATGTTTTCGGATATCGATCTAAATAGCAAAATGGATGATTCGCTCTTCTTTTTAATAGATTAGTGGTGTAATTTCGGTAATTAATTCCGCTAATGAATACTGTTTCTGTTTTCTAGGTTTAATCGTGAGATTACCATCGATCGCGACGAGTTCGACTTCTGCGCCATCAATTAGCCCAATCTCTTTTGCTAAGTGTTGGGGAATCCTAATAGCTAGGCTGTTACCCCATTTTGCGACATTTCCAACCATTACGCAAATTGCTCGATCGCGATCGAGTAGAAACGTTGTATCTATATTATGGCGCATATTGTCGATCGATCCCTAAAATAGCCGATCGATCTAAACAATAAAATGTATAAGCGGACGCATCTTTTAGGGTAGGTTGGGTTGAAGAATGAAACCCAACAGCTCTAGGTTGTCGGCGTGTAAGTTGGGTTTTGCTACATGCAACCCAGGCTACAATTATGCTATCGATCGATAGCTAAAATAGCCAATCGATCTTCAACTTACTAATCCCCTCAATATCCAATAAATACCCCTGCACCATCTCCAGGGTATATCGATCGGGTAAAACTTGCTGAAACTTACTAAACCGATAATTTGGTAAATTCTGTAATAAATATTCCTGTGTACTTTTTGCTTGCCAAAACTCCGACTTAGTTACTTCAGCGATCGCACTATCGAATATAGCTCGCGTTAAATGTTCGCCAGTTATTGTTACTTGAAAATTATCGGCTCTCACCTCCCAACCCCACAGACATTCCAACCCATATTTCAACGTGCGATTGATGCGTCCGCCTGCATACGTCCACCATTGCACGGATTCTTCCTCCCAAATTGTCCCCTCGATGACTTCCTGACGGCGTTCCTCACGGGCGTTATTTAATACTGCTTTGGCATCACGATCTAGATAAACTAAATCTTTATCGGATTTCAATAACTTGGCGATTTCCTGACAGATATCCCAGCCGAGAAATTGGGGGATAAATCCGCCCCAAGTTGGTTTCTTCCCGTAGGGTGCGGGGGCAACTACGATCTTCCGACGATCTCGATCGATCGATTGGGCAATCCAGGCTCTACCACCTAACAGGAAACAACTAATTTCGGGAGTGAGGGTATCGATGAATTTTTGTTCTAATGAGCCGATCGGTTGGTCGCCGGCGGTATATACTTCATACTGTTGGGGCGAACTAAATACCGCATATAGAGCCATAAAATTCTTCCGCCCAAAGGCTTTTTCGGATTCAGTGCCGATCGCCAGTAAACCCCCAGTCAGATAGAGATAATTGGTTTTAAGCATGTGCTTAATCAATCGATCGAATTCAGCTTTTCTTATCCCTTTGAAATCGGGAATCGTCCCTAATTGTGCCCAGATATCTCCTGGTGAAATTGAAGTTGCTTGCAGCGTCATCGCTAATAACTGTTGAACTAATACCGCCCAATTGCGATCGGATACCACGATCGATTCTACCCAACCCCGTCGCGCTAATTCTACCACCGCGATCGCTTGTAATAGAGCCGCCGAATTATCAATTAAAAACGTCGTATTCGCCGCACCGCTACCCCGCCTACCCGTGCGCCCCAACCGTTGTAAAAAAGCCGAAACCGTATCCGGTGCATTCGCCTGAAGTACCGCATCCAAATCGCCGACATCGATCCCCAATTCCAACGTCGAAGTACAGACGATACAATTATTATGTCCATTGGCAAACCGTTCCTCCGCCAGCGTCCGCTCCTCCAACGCCACCGAACTATGATGGATAAATACATCAATCCCGCGATCTTGCATTGCCCCAGATATTTCCTCAGCCAGAGCGCGACTCTGACAAAATAATAGACTCTTTTTCCCCTGCGCCAACATGCTCGATCGATTGGCAATATCCATTTTAGAATCCTGCATCAAGATCCGAATCTCTTTCTTGAGCTGCTCCTTGGGCGGATCTACCTTACAGCGCGGACGTTTGGAAGTCCCCTGCAACCAGTCCAGAATCGTATCAGGATTGCCCACAGTGGCACTCAAACCCACCCGTTGGACATCGTGACTACTCACCCGAATTAGACGCTCCAGCACCGACATTAGCTGCGCCCCGCGATCGCTCCCAGCCAGCGCGTGAACCTCATCGATTACCACCGCCCGCAAATCGGCAAATATCTCAGTATGCGGCACACTCGCCGACATCAACATCACTTCCAATGATTCGGGAGTCGTCATCAACAGCGTCGCTGGCTGCTTGCGGAAGGCTTTTTTCTCGGCGGCTTTAATATCCCCATGCCACAAAAATCGACTCAAACCGAGCATCTCCGTATACATCCCCAATCGATCGGCTTGATTGTTCAACAAAGCCTTAATCGGCGCGATATAGAGTATCCCCACCCCTGTTGGTTCCTGTTCCACCATCTGCGCTAACAAAGGGAACATACTCGCCTCCGTCTTCCCCCCAGCCGTCGGTGCGAGGACGATCGTATTATAGCCATCGAGGATGGCATGTCCCGCCAGTTCTTGCACTGGGCGCAAGGATGTCCAACCCAAACGGGAGGTGATGGCGGCTTGCAATCGATCGGGAAAACGGGAAAAAGCAGATGTCATAGTTATCATCGGGGAAAGCTAAATGCTGGAGTGAAGAATTTAGAGAAGAAACAAGGATTCCAATTGATGGAATTCTGCATAGGGAAATTCACCCGAACGGCTTTGCTCAAAACTCTTCTCTGCCAGTAAAATCTCAATAGATAGTTAGCTCAGCGAATATCAATCAAGTATTTATGCAGCTTCAATATACTCGCAAATAGTCGTCGGCTCTGGAATCGGTAAACCTTCTAATTGTAAACCTTCGAGATGAAATGAAATTGCCGCTTGAATCTCGATTGAAATTTCTTCAACAGTCAAACCTGTGGCTATGCAGCCAGGTAAATCTGGTACATAAGCAGAATAGTTATTCGGCATTTTTTCAATAATTGTCGCGTAACGCATTAGTTTAACTCCTCTAAATTATCTTCATCTGAAACCTGTTCTTCTAAATCTGTTTCTTCTGTCTTATTGACGTTGAGTTGTGCTTGCTTTAGGATACTATTTGCTGTTCCGCTAGTAAGATCGTCAGATAATTTACCTGCAATTGTCACCAAGCCAGATTTATCGGGATGCTTATATTGCCGATGACTGCCACGAGTCCGAACTAAATACCAGCCATCATCTTCAATTATTGAAATTGCTGCTTTGACCTTCATTTAATTTTACGACGATCGATTACTTTGCGGTGTTACCAAAATGTGAACATCCATATCTGCTTGTGAAAGCATTTGGACAAGCTTATCGATCGCAATTAGAAGGTAACGGTATATTGTTCTGTATCGCTAGATTCTGGCTCAAAATAGGGCAAACCATCTCGAATTCTGATTTCCTCCGCACTGAGTTCTACCAAGTCATAACCGCCATCAGTCATCGGATCGAAATCCGGTTCTGTGGCAGCTAGATCTAAAATATTGACTAATTGACGCAAGAATTGACGCGGTACTATGCCCACATCGCCGCCAAATCCTTGAGTAACTTTATTCACCAGTAAATCGATAAATTCGGGCGTAACTTTTTTAGTTAATTGTTTGCGCTGTTCCGTTGGATATATTTCTCGCAGTTTGAGCGCGACATTTTTTAGACGTTCGGCATCGAATGGTGTAAGTACTAATTGCGGCTGACGGGGATTGGCAAAGTTACCCGTTTTAATTAGTTTCAACCTGTCGTGTAAGGGTGATAAACCCGCTACACCGCGATTGGTATCGAAGAATTCGGGAGTACCTGTAAACACCCAGAATAACCCAGGATAGCGATCGGCTGCGTCACAAATTTGTCTAATTCCATTCAGAGATTTGGCACGAATATCTGTTTTCATCCGCAACATTGTTTCGGCTTCGTCGATGACGATTACCAGCCCCTTGTAGCCGGCTGCTTTGGTAATGGCTAAAATGCCCTGAAGGTAGTCCATCGCCTCTTTAGAGCCAATATCGCCCTTAATCCCCGCGATCCGCTTGGAGGATGCCGCGACGTTTTCACTACCCGATAGCCAGGAGAGGAGCGCGCTGGCTTCGGGGAATTTATTCTGCTGTTTGAGGGCGAAGATCGATCGCAATACCCGCGTCATGTCTTCAGGAGCTTTGCCACCCGTGAGGGAGGCGAGATCTGATTCGATCCGCTGTTGCACTTGGGCATCGAAATCTTCAGCATCAGGATTTGCACCACCATCGATCGCAGCATCTTCCATTCTCGCAATCCATCGATCGAGTATAAACCCCAACGCCCCTCGATCGCACCGATCGGTTGCCAATTCCTGGACGACTTTGCGATAAACATCATCAAACCGATGGAAGTGCAAATCGTTATCCGACACCACCACAAAGCTCGTGGCAAACCCCTGAGCCTGAGCGTCGAGTAGTGCTAATCTTGCCATAAAGGTTTTACCACAACCATAGCCACCCCGCAGGAATTTGAATACGCCTTCATTATTTCCGGCTAAGTCTAATTGTCGCCCGATCTCGCTTCTAGATCGATCGATTCCGACGGCAAATGCTTCTAATCCCCGCTCTGGCACTACACCCGATCGCAATCTTTCAAATATATGTTCGATATCTCGCTGGCTGATCTTAGTCATCGGGGTTATGAATCATCAATTTGGAGTGTGTGATGATTATATATTACCGATTGGTGTCAATCGATCGGACTTCGGTGAAGGGCACAATATCGGAACACTCGTAAAATCAGGATAATTGTCTTAAATCTCTGCAATATTTATCATACACAAGTAGCAAGAATTATGGCTCTTCAGTACTTAGTATGCTAATCACAGCTTAAACGCCCCAAACCCCTGGTGGCAAGCCAAAAATCTCAAAAAAATCTAATAACAATTCATTTTAGGGTCAATTCCTTGCCAGTCAATGATTTGAGCCGTAAATCAGCATACTAAGTACTGAAGACCCGTATATCTTTAACCAATATCTGCTTAATCAATCGCTGAGATTTCGCTAAATCTTCCTGATTAATCCCCCATTTTTCTGAAAATTCATTCTGGGTAAAAATTTCCAGGGACTTGTTAAAGCACTCGATCGACTGTTGTAAATTCTGCCGTCGTTCCCCTTTACTGCGATCGAAGTAAGCCAAACCAAGATTGTGTTGGAGCATTGCCCAATGTTCGGGGAATTTTGGTCTAGTGTAAATTTCTAGAGCGTGGTAAAAACAATTAATGGGTTCGAGATCGTTGCTTTGGGATAATTCTGCTACGGAACTTCTATCTATCTCTTCAATCTCGCCATGCTCGGCGTATAATCCCTCGACCTCTACCTGCCAATCGGGATGAATCCACTCAATTTCTTGCCGCGACACTCGTAGCTGCTGACAACTATCCAAAATAATTTGGGAAATATTCTGCATCGCCACATCGATATATAGCGAAGTTCCAGCAGTACCAGCGTATTCACCTAATGTCACCGTCTCCCCAGATGGCAACGTCAAAAAAGTTAACTGGAGATCGTCAAGATCGTCATATCCATCAAAGATGGGCAACCCGAGATGAGCGACTAAAGGTGCGATCGAAACATTGAAAAATGCGGCATATTCATGTGCCGGAGTCACTTCTTCAAATCGCACGCGCTGACTAGCTTTCGGCATTTGACTGTTCATCAGCAATATAGACCGGATCGAATTGATTGCAATGGGCAATCGTTACCTTAATTTCAGCGTACCCATCTTCATTGCGAACGCCCTCTCGATCGCCCGACCAATAAGCAAATTTGGGATGATAGGAATCTACCTCTACCATTGTTGTAAACTCAATACCGCTCGCTTGCATTTGGCTATTGTTCAACAATGGCAAATGATTAAAATAGGCTTTCACCTTAGGAATGTCACTGCCCATATAATTCCTCGGCGGCCCGCCCCACAGCTCTTGGCTGGCTATTTGTGCCCTCGCCGTCGCTACATCCTCAAGTTGTCTGCTCTGTTTGCGGTGATAAATTTGCCCCTCGGTCACGTTGCTCTGCGGTAAATCGCCTTCGCTATCGTAGCATGGGTTTAGATTTGCTGATGTTGCCAGGATTTGCCAACTCGATCGACAAGGTGGGAAATCCCCACCTGTTTTTATTTAGAGATAGGGTTTTTGATAAAGAAAGGTGGATTACAACTTTGTGTTCTCAGCTACGGCGACATGCGCCAACTTGCGATCGCCTTATCTAACTCCACCCCCAACTGCCCTTAATACGGAAAAAACCCACATGAACGCTACAATTACCGAACACGATCGGCTGCAATGGATTACGGTAGACAAAGATCTGACGACAATCGATCGGGGTGAAGATATCATCGCAGGTTTAAGGTCAACTCCCAAAACTTTACCATCTCGCTACTTTTATGACGATCGCGGCTCCGAATTATTCGAGCAGATCACCGACTTACCCGAATATTATCCCACCCGCACCGAGCAAGCCATCCTCGATACCTACGTCTCAGAAATTATCGAATTAACTGGAGCTTGCGAAATCGTCGAACTCGGTAGTGGTAGCTCCCGCAAAACTCATACTCTACTCACAGCGTACTCGCAACTCGATAATCCTCTACATTATTACCCGATCGATGTCAGCGCGGGGATTCTCCGCACCACTGCGCTAGAATTACTCGCAACTTACCCTCAGCTCAATGTCTGCGGTGTCGCAGGTACCTATGAACGCGCCCTCGCCAAACTCCCCCCGCGCATGGTGGAAAATCGGATGTTAATGTTCCTGGGCAGTACGATGGGCAATATGGACGATCGATCGTGCGATCTCTTTCTCACTCAAGTCCAGCAAGCCCTTCAACCTGGTGAATTTTTCCTATTAGGGGCTGACCTCCAAAAACCGATCGATGTCCTCGAAGCCGCTTATAACGATGCCCAAGGCGTTACGGCTGCTTTTAATCTCAACATGTTGCAGCATCTGAACGATCGCTTTGATGGTAATTTTCATCTCGATAATTTCGCACATTACGCCTTCTTTAATCCCGTTGCTAGTCAGATCGAAATGCACCTCAAAAGTCTGACAGCTCAAACCGTCCAGCTCAAGGCTCTGGACTTAGAAATCTCGCTCCAATCGGGCGAAACTATTCACACCGAAATCTCGCGCAAGTTTCATCTCCCCACGTTGAGCGATACGCTCACCACTCACGCACTGCAACCGCTCAAAATCTGGACAGATCCACAATCTTGGTTTGGGTTAATTCTCTGTCAGCGACAATGTTTACTCTCTGGTGATTGTCCTTAGATTAATCGATCGGATTGCCCGAAACATAGATGGTGGGCAGTGCCCACCCTACAATGATTTACTTTCCTTAGTTGTTCAGAAATCGACGTAGTTCGCTAATTGCTGCTCCAGTACCTCTTTTTTTGGCAATTACGAAACAATCATCGATCGTCTGTTGAAGTAAAACACCTGGAAAATAACGACTAGTTTCGCTAACTTCATATTTATCAGTAATTAACTGGTAGATCGTTAATTGGTACTGCTTAAATATCCACACTTCTGGTACATTAAAAGGTAGAAAATCTAATTCTGACGTGAAACTAGTTACATCGATTTCAATAGCTAAATCTGGTGGTAAATCTACTTTCCAGTCGATCCGATCTTTGCCTACGACTGCTTGCCAGTTGTCTATATAAAAACAATAATCTGGCTCAATCCCACCCACTTCCGGTAACTCCATCGTAATCGGTGTAAATGCCTCATAGTTACGATCTTCATCATCTAGCAAAGCCTTAACGATATCTGCGATGATATTAGCTTCCCGTCCATGCCTGGGTAATGGACTCATCAATAAAATTTCTCCATGATGATATCGCAGGCGGGGAATTGAGCCATCACCCCGATGATCGCGTAGTTGACAAAAATCTTGCCACGAACCAGGAATCCGCAGTACCGAGCCAGGTGGAATTGAAATGCGATCTGCCGAAACAACTGCGTACACGATCGAAACTCCTGAGGATGAGATGAGTTAATTATAACAATCCTAAATCTAGGTGAATCAGTCGATCGATTATTCATCCATCCCCACAGACTTATTTCTCTCGATCGAATATCAAGTAAGATCTACACTTTCCAGATTTTTTCAAGTACATCAGAAGGTGGAATATCCGCGATCTTACCACTCCGAGATTTGACTGCGATCGCGCGACCGTTTTTGGGTAATAATTTATCTGGATCGGTCGGGCCAAATAACGCGATCGTATATGTACCCACTGCTACAGCGAGGTGCATCGGACCGCTATCGGTGCAGAGCATCAGATTGGCTCCGGCGATCGTGGCGGCAAGTTTACCGACATCTGTGGGGCTAATTACTTTGAGATCGGGACAGGCAGCCAGCATCGACTCGATAAACTCACCATCCTCGGGGCCTTTAACGATCGCGACGGGGATATTTGGTTGCCGAGTTTGGAGATCTTTGACGATCTGGTGCCACTGTTTGACTGGATAAATCTTGTCAAAACCGAGGGTTTCTGAGGATTTGCTCGAACCGCCATGAATCAATACATAACCGCTATCTTTGATGCCTAGTTGCTGCTGTGCGGCTTCAGACCACTCGATATCCGCTTTTGGGACAGCGATCGCCAAAGCGGGACAAGGATCGGTTACACCCAATCCTCTGACCAAATCATGAAACATGTCTGCCGCATACTGATTGAGGTTCAGCATGACAGGATTGGACAAAAATAAATTACTAGTACCTGTTGTAAATCCAATTCTGACGGGGATACCAGTCAACCACAAGAGTAACCCAACTCCAAATCTGCGTCCCAAGGACATTGCGACATCGTACTCGCGATCGCGAATCACCCCTAGTAAGTTACCCCAGTCAGCGGGGCCATTGGTATCTTTGAAATCAAACGGAATAACTTTGTGGACAGACTTGAAAACACGATACGCCGCAGTCGATCTGGGTTCGACTACGACATCTATTTCTGCGTCTGGGTAACGTCCTTTGAGATTATCGATCGTGGGGAAGAACAGGATTTGGTCGCCGATTCCACCAGGGACAAGAGCCAGGATACGCATTTGTACTCAAGTTACTGCTGTATTTACAATTGATTTTAGCAGGAATAGGGTGTGGTTGCCTGAGTCACTCTCAAATCGTCACTATCTATTCCACTTCTAGACGTTCGGATCGATACCCAAGGCGCGAAGTTGCTCCGCTAATCGATCGGCTTGAAGTTGCACTCGATCGGCTCTTTGTCTTTGTTGCTGGGCGACTTCTTCGGGCATCAAATAACGAGTTCCAGTGCGATCGTACCAAGCCAATAACTCGCGATCGATCCCATCAAATATCCCTCGATATCTACCTATACCTAATCCCACTTCTGGCATCCAGTAAGGTTCGCCAATTTGTAATTGATAAGTACGATCTGCGCCTAATTTATAAACTTCAAATGGTTGATGTCGGTCGCGCTGCCAAAATTCAGGGTTATAAACAATGTAATATAGCACCCCTAATTTGGCATAAATCTCCATCTTTTCATCATATTCATTTCCTGGCGTATGAGACACCATTTCTAGCGTCAGAATGGGGACGATCTCATTTTCTTCCCAGGTTGCGTAACTTCGGCGCGATTTACCACCTTTTTGGCGTTCGACACCCAGACTGAGAAATCCATCGGGTACGATGGGCACTCTGGGATTGATACCAGTGGTGTGGTAAATTGCCATGTCTGCGGCAAAATACCAGTCAAATCTTTCTGCCCAAATGGAGCTTAATAAAAATAATAGAACGTTGGGTAAAAAATTCTGGTCTTCATTATCCACGGGTATATCGTCGGAACATGGTAGTTCTTCGGTGCTGGGTAAAGTCCGGTTGAGATAGTCCGATATCATAATCCCAATCTCATTGAGTTCTGTTATTGATTATAAACTAAAAATATTTTTCAACTAACCGATCTTGTGACTGTACCTCTGGAGAGATATCGGGTAGATGAAGTAGTACTTCTTCCCATTTAGTAAATGATTGGAGAACATCCACCACTACTGATAATGGCTCGGCAAATATGTTTGGAAAGTTAGCTTCTTGTGGCGATCGAATCTCAAAAGCTAGCTGTTCTTGGGGCGGGGTAAACTGAGCATTAATACCATCGCGATTACCACGCGCATCAACACGATACCAACCAATTTCTGGCAAAAAAATAGCATTTAACCCATGTAATGTACCTGGAACACTTCGATCTTGCTGCTTTGCTGCGGACGGATCGTCAATAGTTAACCGTTGATAACACAATCCAGCCGGGATTTGATTAGCACGCAGTAAAGCGGCGAGTAAGTGACTTTTGGCAAAGCAATATCCTGTTTTATATTTGAGGACATCAGATGCACGACAGGTAACAGGATTCATTTGATAGTCACGACTATGATGAATTTCATCACGAACCCATTCAAAGCAGGATTTAGTAATATTTTCAGTAGTCTTATTTGTTGACGCAAGGCGATGGGCAAGTTCTAATATTTTTGGATTTTGCCAGTCAATTATTTCACTAATTTGTAAATATTTTTCCATGTTTGTTGACATATTTATCTAGATGCGATCGGCATTCGCCAGCCTGTACCGAAGGCTCGATCGAACCAGAAGTGTTGAATGTTAAATCTTACTTCTCCTGAAAATAGGTACAGCATTTCTATGAAAGGCTATTATTACGACTCAAATACTAT
>JBBRVB010000092.1:0-11700 GCA_038247275.1 Chroococcales cyanobacterium | reverse complement strand
CAGAAGCTAGCCGCAGATCTTCTCTTTGGCTACTACTTACTTGCTGACGTTCAGGGCTAGGTAACAACACTATTTTCCTGTTATGGGTTTACTAATAAAATAGTACTATGATTGGGTAGCTTTTTTGTCGGGAATCACCTAAGTTCTGAGAAATGGTCGAGTATCTTTTTGCGATTTGGAAGCAGTTTTTCTGGAAACATATAGTCTATGTATCTTTTAACTGCGAGATAATACAAAGGTTCTTGGCAATCTACATCCTTATTGATGCAAGCCTGGACGATTAGAGCGGATAGAGCATCTATACCTTGTGGATTCTCTATCGTCACTGAATGAGTACACATCTTGATAATCGTATTATTACTCCATTTTCTCAGGATCGACTGTGAATCCTTGTCAGGGATTTCATTAGTTTTACTTTCCTCTAGCCACTGAATAGTCGCCAAATTTGGATCGCATCCTGGACGAAGAAGCTCTATTAACATTTCCTCATTGGGAATGGTGATGGAACCATCCATAAAATATAGATAGTTCCAGTTTGGGATGATTTGAATTATTTGCACAGAATATTTCATGATTCAATAGATAGATTGTTGGATGTGATTCAGATTTATTTTGCCAGATTAACTCTTTGTATTTTACTAGTCAAAATCCAGAAATACGCTCCCTTTTTGAATAGACTCAGCGTAATACTTGTGCATGGTTTGGGGATTATGTCCCGCAGCCGCAGCCACTTCTATGTAGTTGGCTCCATTAACTAAAGCATGACTGATCGCTGTTTTTCTGGTGGTATATGGCTTGCGATATGGTATCCCTTTTTGGGCTAGAACTGTCTTCCAAGCCCGCCGATTAAAATCCCTATCATTCATTGCCAATCCGGTAGGAGTTGTAAACACCAACTCATCATCAGATTTGGGGTTTATTTTCTCCTTTCTGGCTTTTAACATTGTCGCGATTGAAGCTGGCATGACTACAGTTCTAGCTTTTTTGGTTTTAGTGCTTTCGATCCAGACCGAACGATAGTCCTGTGATATATGCTTCCATTTCAAGCGAGAAGCTTCCGCCGTCCGGGTACCAACTCCAAATCGAAACACCACATAATTAGCGTAGTGGGAGTAATAACGACTGTCCTTGAAACCTTGGATAATTTGCTGAACTTCTTCTTTGCTAAATGCTGCACAGGGTTGGACGGGCACCGATTGAAACTGCTCCGCAATGCCTGCCCACGGATTCTCTTTGGGCAACTGATATTTATCCTTACCCCAATCCCAAGCCGATTCTAATAACCAGATTCGCTGTTTGGCTGTGTCGGGTTTCAAAGTATCTTCACAGATGGAGCAAAACGCATCTACGCGCCGTTTATCCACGTTAGCCGCCTGAATATTCAGGTGCTTCTCTAGCATTCGTCCTAGATACTTGTATCGAGTGTCGATCGATTGCTGAGACAGCTTGCGTCCGTGCTTCTGCTTGTGCTGAGTAAAGAGATCGAATAACTCGACTGTGGTTATCTCCGTAGGATTCTTGCCGATCGTGCGGGGCTTATACTTCAGAAGAGTTGGATCGTAGTAACCATACTTAAAATCGTTCTCGATCTGGCATTTGATGGTTTGAGTGTGTGCTCGTCCGGTTGATGAATCTTCGACTGAGGCACCGACGCACACCCGCTTATTTTTAACTGGACAGACCCAGCGGAGAAACAGTCTGTTCTCGATCGATTCGATGGTAACTTTCATACTGGTAAAAAGACTGGTAAAACTGGCACGTTTTAACACCCCTAAACACCCTTTACCAACAACGCAAAAAGGCTCCACCGAATCTAGTTGATTCGCTGAAACCCTTTTACAGTGTTGTTTTACCCCAATTGCCTGAAATCGGAATGGTCGGAATCGAACCGACGACCCCTGCTTCCCGAAAGCAGTGCGCTACCAAGCTGCGCTACATCCCGAAGATCGAATATATCAACATATAATTATAGCGTGGAATTAGAGAATTGAGATCCCCTAAGATCGATTTCAAGGGTACCGATCGATCGATACCCAACCCATGACTATCTTACAGAATAAACTAGTCGATAATTTTGGGTGCGCGGACAGCAGCCCCCATTGCCACTGGATTAGACGGTTTATGTGCGATTGTCGGGACGGAATCGCGCAGGTGTGCTGTCAGTGTTGTAGTTGTCGAATCATAAATCTGGGTCAAGAGTTTGGGGTAGAAACCCACGCCGATAATCGGGACAAGCAGACAAGCGATAATAAATACCTCTCTGGGTTCGGCATCGACTAACTCTTCATGTTCGACCAATTCTTTATTTTCGGTACCGTAGAAGATTTCCCGCAGCATCGAGAGCAGATAAATCGGGGTGAGGACGACACCGATGGCAGCAATTAGGACCATGATGACCTTAAACTGGGGCGTGTAGGCATCACTGGTACTGAAACCGACAAATACCATCAGTTCGGCAACGAAGCCGCTCATCCCTGGTAAGGCGAGGGATGCCATGGAGCACGCGATGAACATGGCAAAGATCTTCTTCATTTTTTGCCCGACACCGCCCATTTCATCGAGCATCAAGGTGTGCGTGCGATCGTAAGTAGCTCCAACTAGGAAGAATAAACTCGCTCCAATCAACCCGTGGGAAACCATCTGTAAAACTGCGCCACTCATGCCCAAGTCAGTAAAAGAGGCAATCCCAATGAGGACGAATCCCATGTGTGAGATGGAGGAATAAGCGATCTTCCGCTTGAGATTTCGTTGAGCAAATGAGGTCAATGCGGCGTAAACAATATTTACTACGCCGAGCACGACTAATACTGGTGCAAAAGTAGCGTGAGCATCCGGTAACATCCCAGCATTCATCCGAATCAGGGCGTAACCACCCATCTTCAGCAATACTCCAGCTAGCAACATGTGGACGGGTGCTGTGGCTTCGCCATGTGCGTCGGGGAGCCAGGTATGGAGCGGAATAATTGGTAATTTCACGCCATAAGCAATTAGTAACCCCGCATACATGAATAGCTGGAAATTGTGAGCATAATCTTTGGCCGCCAATGTCCGCATATCAAAGCTGATCGTATCGCCATAAAATCCCATCGCTAAGGCTGCTACCAGGATGAACAAGGAGCCGCCAGCGGTATAAAGGATAAATTTGGTCGAAGCATACAATCGCTTCTTCCCGCCCCAAATTGCCAAGAAGAAGTAAACCGGAATCAACTCTAGTTCCCAGACTAGGAAAAATAGCAACATATCCTGCACGGCAAAGACGGCAATCTGTCCGCCGTACATGACTAACATGAGGAAGTAAAACAGTTTAGGTTTGAAGGTGACTGGCCAAGCTGCTAAAATTGCCAGGGTGCTGATAAAGCCAGTGAGTAAGATCAGCGGCATCGAGATCCCGTCTACTCCCACCGACCATCTCAAGTCGATTTGGGGTATCCAAGTATAACTTTCAACCAATTGTAATTGGTCGCTATGAATATCATAGTTATTTGCAAAGGCGTAAACTAGCAAGACAAAATCAATCAGCCCGACGATGAGGGCATACCAGCGGACAGTTCGCCCATTTTTGTCGGGAATGAGCGGAATCGCCAGGGAAGCGAGGACTGGAAATATAATAATTGTGGTCAACCAAGGGAAGCTATTCATAGGCATTTAAAATCGGGATGCGCCCAATTGATTAGTTAGTATATTTGGTGGCGATCGCCGCAAATCGCTAAGATCGGATCGTAAATCCGCTTGAGGATCGATGATTTGCGACGATCCTACTGGGCGATTGAGGATCTGGTCGCGCTAAAATTTGTCATGGCGATGGTCTTGATGATGTTCGCCCGATCGGTTCAAGTTGTTGGTATGTAGCTACTTTGACGCGTCTCTAATGCCGGACTTGAGTAACTATACCTACTTGCCACTATAGGCGATCCCCAGTTGGTGGCACCGGGATCTCACAATTCCTTAACAAACGAGCATGTCTAGTTTTCTGCTGCAACTTTAAATTTAAAAGAAACCCGGCTTCTGCTAGAGAAGTCGGGTTTCTGAATTTAAACCGCCGATCGATTTAAGTTTTGGTTTGGTAGTTTAGTGCTATGGCCAGCGTCGGACTCGAACCGACACGCTTTCGCGGATGATTTTGAGTCAACTGCGTCTACCAATTCCGCCAGCCAGCCGAATTTATAGCTTGCTTATCATAACGCATCGTGGGGTTATTTAGCAAGGACTGATAATTATCGGTTTGCGACCATAAGTCGATCTCCTTGGCGCGTAAGACGGGGACGGGATGGCTGAGTTGTTCGGTTTGGGTTGCTGTGAGCATTTTGCCAAAGCTAGTACTGCCGATCGCCTCATAAGCCCGAGCCTGAGCTAAGAAAGCATCCACATTGAGCAGTGGTGCCAGTTGTGGAGAGCCGCCGGAGAGTTTCATCAACACCGAAATTACGGTTTTGGGATCTTGGCTGACTAGCAAGGCGGCTCTGTCACAACTAAATTCGGCACAGCGCAACCACTGGAGCATCTGTGCTTGGAGGTTTTGAGCCAGAGCATTACCAATCCCTGGTAATAAGCCACCAGTAGCGAGGACGATGATATTTGCGAGTGTCAGATAAACACCATGTTCGCATTTGAGGTGTCCCAATTCGTGAGCGAGGACGGCTTGGAGTTCTTCAGGGGTGAGTAAATCGACGAGGGAGGTATGGACAACGATGAAGGGTTTTTTGCCCCGGACTGCCATCGTGTACGCATTGGGGGCGGGGTGCTGTTTGAGGTAGAGTTGGGGAACTTCTAGATCGAGGATTTGACAGGCTTCGACTAGGAGTTTGTGGATGTGGGGGAGTTGATTTTCACCAATCAGGACGCTGGCGGCAATGTTATTTAGGTAGAGGAAGTCTTCGGTGACACCCCCCAATAAATTCCGAACCAACAGATCCAAGCCGGGAAGTCGCCGCAGACTGGTAGTGGCTTCTAAGTCTAGGGGATGACGAAATCTATCGGCTTGCAAGCCGATTAATTGAGTTTTGGTGGTTAACATTTTTAGAAGTTATGAATTATGAGTGCAGGCAAATAAGATGGCAGAATTAAATATTTACAAGATCGCGATCGTCTCGAACCTAGCTGGCGAGTTATTACCCACCCTGTGGCAAATTTTATATGCGATTATTCGATCCAGTACTCACAGATCCGGAAATTTTCAATAACATCTGGTTTCAATTTAGGTAGGGGCAATCAGGAATTGCCCCTACCTAAATTGAAATTCTAGTCTTCAAAAATCAGTTTCTCAATCCGCTTGAGACTTGCCCACTCAGGTTTGCGGGCAAAACCATCCTGGAAATTGGTGGTCACTTGATCGCGGACTTCTGGTGCAGCCTCAACCAGACTTCTGGCTAATTCGATGTGTTGACGAACACCGGATGTTTTGGTTTCTAGCATTGCCAATGAGAGATTGATCAGTGTTTGAGCATCAAAGGGATCGATTTTCATCGATTTTTGAGCGGCTTTCATCGCTAATTGAGGTTTGTTTTCGAGTAAGTATAGCCACGATAGACACGTCCATGCACTATCGAGTTTGGGCGATTTGTTGCAAACTTCAATAAAAATCGGAATTAGTTTAGCTGGACTTTCACCTGCTTTATAGTCCTCGATTGCCTTGTCAAACAGTTCGTTAGTGGTGATTGTTTCAGCCATGAGATAGAGGGTAGGGGGTAGGGGTTAGAGGGTGGGGAGTAGAGGGAGGAGGTAGTATGACTTTGTTGTCTTAGCTTAGTCTCTGTTGAAAAATTACTAATTCTTTGATACTACTCTCTACCCTCTACCTTCCACCCTCTTCTAGACTGCAAAAGACTTACCACAACCACAACTTTGCGCGGCATTGGGGTTGGTAAATTGGAACCCACCACCGATCATCGCATCGCTATAGTCGAGGACAAGACCATAAACATATAACATACTCTTGCGATCGCAGACTAATTTGAAGCCGCTATAATCACAGACTTCATCGTCGTCCCGGATTTGGCTGGGATCTTCAAAATCCATCACATAGGACATCCCGGAACAACCACCTTGGCGGACACCCACGCGTAAGCAGAGATCTTTGCCTTGTTTTTCACGCAGGGCGACAACGTGCGCGAGCGCGTTATCGGTCATTTGGATACTAGGGGGTTTTGCTGTAATTACTTCAGTCATGGGCTTTGATAAACTCCTAATTAACGATCGATTGCCAAATATATCCAGATCCGTACTAACTTAAACCTAAATCTATGTTAACTTCTCTGACCCGATCGGTGCTGACTTCAAATTAACGCATAAAATCGGAATGGCAGATGTTCTAAATTAAAATAGACATAATAAGTAAGGTAGCATCCATATTGATCATCTCAAATTTGGCTCAGATCGAGCAGGTGGGCAATACCGATCTCATTATGGATTTTAGCCGCAATGCCTAACCACTAGTTGTGTAGATCTCCGCAGATCTGCACCCAAATAACTAACTAGTGGTAACCACCCGCCTGTGGCAGTAATTGGGCGATTCACGCCTAGATCGAATACTGTCGGAATCTGCTTATCATTCCGCTTCCGCTTGATTCTTAGGTGCAATTTGATTATGACGGCGATTAGTCTTTCCACTCAACGACGGCTTCAAGCCCTTCCACAACTTTCCAGTGTCTGGGAGGGAGATCGCCGCTATGTGGCGGAGTTGGTGGAAGAGGCGGAGTTAGACGACACTGATTCGCCAGCAGATCGGCTATTGCAGCGTCGAGAATTGATCGTCTGGGTAGATGGGATCGAATGTGTCGTCAGATCGATGGAAGTCGTCAACTCGACGATGGGGACAGAAGCGATCGTCAGAGCACTCATCAAAGCGATGGAAGCCCCTCAAGCTCCCTCCCAGCCAGCGCGCCCCCAAAAAATCATCGTGCGCGATCGCCAGTTACAATTTTACCTGCGAGGAGTGCTCCAGGATTTAGGCATTGTCGTCGAATACGTTCCTGAATTGCCGATTGTCGATGAGTTATTCAATCGGTTTACGGATCTGGCTGGATCGCGGGTACCCAAATTGCCCCGTCGCTATTTGGAATTGCTCAAAGCTACCGCGCGCGAGATTTGGGACTTGGCTCCCTGGTCGATGTTGGCTGATTATGAGGCGATCTCGATCGAGTTAAATCAGTGGGATATCCAAAAATTCTATGTCTCGGTGATGGGGATGTTGGGGATGGAGTATGGGGTGTTACTCTATCGATCGATCGAGTCCCTGCAACGGTTTCGGGCGATGGCACTCGATCGCGATGAATCGACCCAAATGGAGTCAGCTTTTCTCTCGCAAGATTGTATCTTTGTCACGTTCGATGCGATCGCCCCGGATATCCACCACGATCTCGGTGCCTTAGCTGCGACTGAGATCGAACCCAACTTCGGAAATATTCACCCAATGGAGGGTATGCGCCCTTTCTTGTACGAGGAAGAAGCGATCGCGACCCATGTGGCATTAGTCGCACTCAAAGAGTTTGTGGCGGCTTTTAGGCAACAATTACAAGCAGATGAGCTACCCTATCTAACTACCACGATCGAGGTGACGATCCTCGATCGGACTGCGCCCGAACCGACACTGCGCGTCAGTGGTGCCGAGCTGCCGACACGGCGCGAAAGTGTGATAGTCGAGACATTGCCCGAACTCTCTGCGGAATTGCTCGCCATGCACCTGGCAATGGATGGCGATGATGAGTTCGATCCCTTGGAACTCCAAATTCGCGAGGATTTAATTCCCAATGACTCATTTATCAGTTTGGGGATGATGCCCTGGGATCGAGTCGAAACCATTCGCCAATCGGCAACTTACTATCAGTCGAGTGAAGTCCAGCCAGAGGGTGAGGGATTGCCAATTATTCTGATCCAAACCACTCGCCCCAAGGCGCGGGAGATTGTCGAGCGGATTCAAGAGGCTGGTGGCTTACAAGGTATTTGTTTCAATCCAGGTGAAGATCCGATCGCCGGCGATAGTTTTGACTTGGGGATTCTCCAATTGGCGGATGGTGAGATGCAGCTATTTGGCGAGTTTTATAATGACAGTGCGATCCACATTGAAGCTCGCAAAAAGTGGAACCAACGCAGTCACACGACTAAAGGTTATTGTGGTTTGATTGTCGCGCATGGGCTGACTGGCAAAGCGCGTGGCAATCCTGGCGTGCGGGAGACGAGTGCATTTTTGGAAACCAAATCTCTATCTAATGACGATCTGGGACTGGGAACGTTACAATTAATGCGACCATCTTGAGCTAGAAATTAGGTGCGTTACTATCAAGACGGCTAGCTCGTTCCCGCAAGCTGCTTCTGCGCGGACAGACGCTACGAGAACGAGCATCGGGTGCAACTAGGCAATCTGGGATGTTTGCTCTTGCCCAATCGTAATTAGAGTCAAAGTTAGTGGAAAACTACTAATATCCTAGCGGCTCAGTCAAGTATCTGCCAGTTGGATCGAAGCGATCGTAAATATCGATCTAATCGCCAACAAGTTGTAAATTTGATGGGCGGGAATGGGAAGTATAAAGATTAGAGTATTTATTTGACTTAGAATACTTCAATCTGAGACTGACACATGGCAAACTAGACTTAACCTTAGGTAAGTTTGGTGTTGTCGCGCTCATCACAATTTTTGGAGGCGTGCGGATGCGGGCAACTCATCAGATGATGGAGCTGTCCGACTCTGACTCAACACCCGCACCGCTGAGGCTGCTTCCCCCGATTTCCAAAGTCGCTGTTGTCATCTACCCTTATGCCAATCTGTCCCTACTGTCAATTATTAAATCCTCAACACCACAATTTCTGTCAAGGTTGTGGTAAATCGCTCAAACATTATATTTGTCGCAGTTGTGGTCATGGTGTAGAATTTGATGCTGAAAGTTGTTCGCAGTGTCAGGCAAGTAGTGGTACCTATTGGTGGGCGACGATCGAACCGACAGTAGACGAGACAACCGTCACCGCGATCGATCAATTGTCGGCACAGATCGATCGCCAGGAGCCAGCAGATCGCCAGGATCTAGCAACCGACATCCACCCACCAATTTCTACCGAACTTTTACGGAGTACGGAGCTAGAGCCACAGATATCGGACGATCCGGGGGATCTGTCCGTCGCAGTGGTGGAGCCAGTCGATCGTCAGCCAGCTAAATTGTGGTTAGCACCACCGCTCGATGATGACGATCTAGAGACTAGTCCTTGGGACCCGTCGGCAGATTTGGGAGCGAACACTCCGAATGGATCGCACTCCGCGATCGCCCCCGCAGATGAAACAGCCACAGTCGAGGCTGCGATCCCCAGCGCACCAGCGATCGTGACTACCTATCTCGATCCTCAATGTAACTATAGATTGCTCGATCCTGTAGCCCTTCAGCTCTCGAAACCAGGTGACTGTAGCCAAGTCAGGGTAATCGATCGTCAACCTTTCTGTAATACCCCCTTGGAGATATTGATGGAGCAAGAACCCGTCACATTAGCTAGTACTGTCGAATCGATGACACCACATTCCGAAGTTGACACCACCAAGCCGCCAACCACACCACCAATCGCCGCCTATCGACAATGGCAATTTTGGAACGCTCATGGTATCCCCAAAGTCGCCCAGGCATACATCGCGCTCCAAGTCAGTTTACCGGGGACGATTCCCTCCATTCGCGATAGCTGGAATCAAGATGGCAAAACAGTCACCATTGTTGAAGATCGCAGCCAGTGGGAGCAACTAGCCGCTAGTTGGAATATGCCTCAAATTCCCCCCTCGCAAACAATTTACTGGCTAGATCAAACCCTCAAACTGTGGGTGGCACTCGAACCTTGGCAAATGCGTCAAAGCCTACTCGAAACTGCTAACTTGCTCCTTGATGAAGATGGGCGAATTTGCTTTCAACGTCTTTATCCAGAGCCAGCAGCAGCCCAACTGCAATTAGCAGATCTGGCATTGATGTGGAAAAGGTTATTCGAGGATCGACCCGATCTCGAAATTGATTCCCCGCGCCCAGCTTCGATCGCCGTCGCCAACTTGCTGCAATCGATCCAGAGCGGCGAAATCGAACGCGTCGAAGAAGTGCGATCGCGGCTCCAGCAAATTGCCTATGAATTAGAACCCAAACAACTAAGCGCACCACTCCAATCGATCGCCTCAGGAGATTTGAGTAGTCCCCAGGATGCGCCCACAGTCGTCCTCGCTCAAAAGTTGCTCGGTTTAGAAGATGCCGCAGCTACCCATACCGGCAAAAAACGCGACCATAATGAAGATTGCTTTGGGATTGTCAGCCGGGTCGAGCGTTACAATAGCCCCACAGGTAATCAGATCTCTGCGCGCGGTCTGTATATCCTCTGTGACGGCATGGGGGGACATGATGGTGGGGAAATCGCTAGTGCGATGACTGTCGATATCTTACGTGACTATTTTGCCATTCACTGGAATGATGGTAGCCTCCCCGACGAGCAGACGATCCGCGAAGGGATTGTGGCAGCGAATGAGGCAGTATTTGAAATCAATCAACAAAAATCCGCACATGGTAGCGGCAGAATGGGTACTACCCTCGTGCTGGTACTGGTTCAAGACCAAAATATCGCGGTGGCGCACGTCGGCGATTCGCGCTGTTATGGAATTACACCCAGTCAGGGTTTAATCCAACTAACTCTCGATCACGAAGTCGGACAGCAACAAATTTTGCGGGGAGTCGATCCCGAGATTGCCTATGGTCGTCCCGATTCTTATCAATTGACTCAGGCAATTGGCCCACGCGATCGCAATTATATCGCTCCCGATGTTAGATTTTTTGAACTCCAAGAGGACACGCTAATCCTCCTAGCTTCAGATGGTCTCACTGATAATCAACTGCTGGAAAGTTACTGGTTGACCAATGTTGCGCCGCTGTTATCTAGTAATACCAATCTTCAAGATGGAGTCGATCGATTGATTGATTTTGCAAATGAATATAACGGTCATGATAATATCACTGCGCTAATAGTACGTGCGAAGTTGGGGTGAGAGTTCAGAGTTGAGAGTTGACAGCTTCCAGGCTGCCAACTTTTACTGTTTGGTAAATAAAAGTTAGCTGTCAGTATTTATCTGCCTTCACCACCCGATCGACTCGATCCAAATACTTGGGACTTGCTATATCTCGATGGTGTTATCCCTCTCGATCCAGTTGCCACTTACACGATCGCCGACCTTCAAAATTGGGCGCGTAACTATCTCTTAATTCCGATCCAAAAAGAGATTGCGTCAAGACAAGACAGGGGAAACCCCTGTTCCCGCACTTTTCGCTACCCATTACCCATTACCCATTCCCCATTCCCCCTTCATTACCCCTTCATGTTCAACAGTCTCGACCCGATCTGGCTATTTCTAGGCGGCTTAGTCATTCGGTATGGAGGCGACTTACTCAAACTCATCGTTCAATTTGGACTGCAACGCGTATTGTGTCAGATTACGATCGCGGACACCAATCCGATTTATAGTGCGATTTGTTGGGAACTATACTCTGCACGGTTATAGTTTGCGTTTGTACAAAATTAGTGTAAAGTACTAAAAACAACGATAATTTTAGTAGTAATATGATTAAAATTGAATTTACGGAATCGTAAAAACAAGCCTTGCAGCATGAAAGATTCAATCATCCACATCCAAGAGTGCAGATGAAGATGGAAGCAGTATTCTTGAAAAGCCAAAAGCTGTCTAATGAGATGATTTGTGCGATT
>JBBRVB010000091.1:0-11827 GCA_038247275.1 Chroococcales cyanobacterium | reverse complement strand
TGTCGAGGACATAATAAGCATAGCCAGCCGACTGGAGTTTTAGGCGGAGTTGTTCGATGCGGGTAATGATTTCAGGTGTCACGATCGATCTCGGCTCAACGGTACTACTATAGTACAAGATGCCTATCGATTCGACAAGACTCGATGCTTCGCACTTTGCCCTAAAAGGTAAGCTGTCAAACATTTAAATCACACTATTTGCGGTCTATATCGCTTGTTGTGAGCGATTCAGCCAAAAGTTTTAGATGTAAAACAGCTTAATAGGTCAATAAGCTTCGTTCTACTCTAGCGACCATCAGATTGTTAACTATTCCAACACTAAGATACTTTCTAATTCACCAGTTTCAAATTGACAGATCGTATCGAAATTATCTCTCAAAATTTGAGCAATCTTTGAGGTTTGACTGTTACCAATCCGCAGATAAATGAATTTGGGAGGATGTCCGTAAAGTAGGCTGCGCTGGTAAAAGTCGGAGTCTTTAGAAACAATTGCAAAGTTATTACCCTTTGCATACTCCCAGATAATGGCATCATCAGTATTATTCAATGCCAAATTCTTGACATGTGTAGAGCCAGGATATAGATCGGTAATTCTACGAACGATTTTGTCTGAGAGATTTTCGTCCAGGAGCAGCTTCATCCCACAGCCACAAATAACTTTTTCTCACGATCTGCGGCAAAAGACAGACAAGCCTTGATGTCTTCGGAGGTGAGTTCTGAAAAATCTTCCAAGATTTCTGCTTCTGTCATACCACCAGCAAGATATTCTAAGATATCTGATACAGTGATTCGCATCCCCCGAATGCAGGGCTTACCGCTGCGTTTTCCAGGTTCAATTGTGATGATGTCTTGGTAATGCATGTCAATCTCGGCTCAACGGTAATACTATATTACAAGATGCCGATCGATTGGACAAGACTCGGCTGCTTAACTCACCGGCTTTTTTACGGTTCATGGCTGTCTCAACTTTCGATCTCGCTTATTTCCAATATGTACCACTGGTAGACAACATTCAGAGTTGCAACCAGTATGAAAAAGTAGGTTGGCATTGCCCACAGATAAAGTCTAGACATTACAAATATTTTGCAATGTCTAGCTCAACTGCTAAGCTGTTTTACATCTAAAACTTTTGGCTGAACCGCTCACAGCAAGCGATATAGACCGCAAATAGTGTGATTTAAATGTTTGACAGCTTATCACCTTCGCAAATCGATCTAAAATCCGTCATTAGAAAAGTTTCACTAGGCAACCTGAAGTGTTTTAGGCTCGGGGATAGATTCGCCCTCGGCTTGCCAAGCTTCTAAATACATCTCAATTACTTCTTCACCATTATGGATGGCTTCATCGCGAGTTTGACCATGAGTACATGGCATCACCACTCGATCTGCAAACTCTGGAATTGTCACTAGGAAAAGCCGATCCTCATCAGACCATTGAATAACCATGCTATATTGACTCATCGCTATCTTCCTCCTCCATTGACCCTGCGAATGCTATAAGTAATTTTTTGAGCTGATTCTCTAGATACATAGGAACATCATCTCCGTCCTTTGTCACCAGTCAAGAATCTTTTCAACTCATTCGATTCCACAAGACTCGATCGACCCGACGATCCCTTAGTCCGTGCAGTAGACTAGAGCCGTTAGCCAACAAATCTCTCCCGTAATTCTGGAGTCGGTACCATACAACTATCCCGCCGCCCAAATAACGCGAATCGCTGCCGTGCAAACTCGCTATAAGCCCAGTCGCGTAACGGTTGTGGTATCGCACTAAATGCTCCCAAATATTGCCAACCGCCATCAAGTCTCGATAGCACCGCCAATACCGCATCGCTTTTGGTTAAAACGCGATCGCCATCCACTAACATCAGTGTTTGAATATCAACTGGATCTAAGCCATGCTGATGATAGAGCCGTTGTCCTAATTCGGATTGAATCGCCGCAAATTTAAAGATTTTTTGTCGATCGATCTCGATGACCATTTGCACTGCACTATTACAAAAATTGCAGACACCATCGAACAAAATCAGATTTTGATACATAAGCTAACGACCGCACACTCGAAAATTTAACTATACTTAATATTATTGCTAATTTAAACTAAATTGAGCAGGTCGATTAAAAATCTGTCAGCGTAATCGGGAGGTAGGTGGAGATCTCCAGTAGCTATTTCGACACATATTTAGCTAAATAAATATTTAATTCGGCGATCGATCTAGGTGCGGGAATTTCTAGATCGATCGATCGAGCCAGTTGCGACCAAATTTGCCACAATATTGGCATTCCTAATTCAAATTTTGGCAGATATTGCAGCCGATCGAAAACTTCGATCGTCTCACCTTCGGCAATTAATTTTCCCCGTTCCATTACCAAAATCCAATCTGCCCATTGATAGACAAAATCCAGATCGTGGGTAGCAATTAGGAGCGTAGTTCCCAATTGAGCTATCGATTCTAGTTCGGCTAATAGGTTGCGTGTCTGCACCGGATCGAGATAAGCTGTCGGTTCGTCTAATAGTAGTAATTCTGGTTGCAGAGCCATTACTCCCGCAATACTTACCCGTTTTTTTTGCCCCAAACTTAGGTGTTGGAGTGGAGACATTGCCAAGCTTTCGAGATTAAAATCTGCTAGAGTTTTAGTAACTTTTACAGCTACTTCCGCATCGCTCAAGCCTTGATTGCATAATCCATAAGAAATATCTGCGGCGACAGTTGGAGCGACGAGTTGCTGTTCGGGATCTTGAAATACTAAGCCTACTCGTTGTCGCCATCTCTTGAGTGCAGCTCTGTCAAATGTTAATGGTATGTCGTCTAGTAATACCATCCCGCGATCGGGTTTACATAAGCCATCAGCAATGAGAAACATCGTCGATTTACCACAACCATTTTCACCGATTAGTGCTGTCTTTTTGTGCTTGGGTAACCGAAAGCTCAACCCCGCTAAAGTTGGCGCACTCGCTAGCGGATAACTATAATAAATATCTCTAAATTCCAGCAAATATTCAGACATAGATCCGGTACAAAATTTCTCCGACGATCAGCACCATACAACCCGCGATCGATTCATTAGCATAACGTTTAGAGTATTGATAAGACTCAGGCTGCCAAAATCGAAAATCTCCATCGAACCCCCGAGCATTTACACCTAAAGTTAATTGTCGATAGCGGCTAACAGTCCGTTGAATCAACTGGCGAACTAATAAATTCAAGCTATTCATCCGTAATTTTTGAGTTCGATAACCACCGCGCGAAACTTGAGCTATGACGATCGTTTGGGCGGTATCTGCTAATAGAAAAATCAAGCGATAAATCAATAGCGATAACTCAATTAGAATCGCCGGGCAGCCAATTTTTTGGCAGGTAGTTGCCAGATCGATCGCTGGAATTGTCAGTACGATAAAAAACATCACTGAAGTACTCGCCCAGCATCGAATCATTAATTCGATCGCCCGCATCGCCCCGCGATTGCTGAGATAGATCTGTCCGCTACCAATACCAATCTGCCATAAGGAATCAGCCTGCATCGCTGGTGAGATATTAATAGCATACTCGATCGCGATCGCGGGTAGACTAGTCACCAAAAATATTGAAACTCCCAGCAACATCCCACTGTAAATCCGAGGCGGAATCCCTGCATAAATCACGATCCAGACACTCATCCACACAAAAATGATGGTTTGCACCGGATAGTGAGCGACTAAGGCAAGGATGAGCAAACCGAGGGCAAACCAGAGCTTTTGGGTTGGGGGTAAATGGCGCAGCCGATTACTATAGGCAAGCGTGTCAATCTGAATATGCACTAATCGCGATGTTCGATCGATGTCGCAATTTCATCTACTCGACGGCGTTCGGTGCGACCTTTATATAAGCCCAAAATATAACAAGTTACCCCCGATCCGATCGCGGCTTGGGTAGCAAACAAAAATGTTTCAATTTCACCGCCTGATGGTTTGACGACTGGTTCGAACCAAGGTTTGTAACCCGGTTTAACTTGCTCGATCGCCGTGATATTAATACTATCAGTTGCTTTAAATTCTTTGCCTTGGAAGATCAAAACTGGGGCAAAAGATAAAGCAGCAGTAATCCCTACTAGCCACCAATTATTCATTAGTTTTGGCATTTAAATTATTCCCCTGTTGAAATAGTCCGAGTATTTTTAATTCTTGCTGTCCGTAGTCTTGCAGCCAATTCCAGACTAGTAAAGTTAATAAGCCCTCACTAATTGCTAAGGGAATTTGGGTAATTGCAAATACGCCGACAAATTTGATGAAAGCTGCCATAAAGCCGCCTTGCACTGCCGGAAAAGCTAGTGCCAATTGCACCGCAGTAACTAGATAAGTACATAAGTCTTGTAACATTGAAGCCATAAACACTGCGATTTTTTGATTGCCAGTCTTGGCGATCGCCGTGTAGACAACATAAGCCACCATCGGGCCGACAATTGCCATCGAAAAGGCATTTGCGCCCAGTGTCGTCAAGCCACCATGAGCCAGTAGCACCGCTTGAAACAGTAATACTAATCCACCCATTACCGACATCACCAGAGGGCCGAATAAAATCGTGCCCAGCCCCGTCCCAGTTGGGTGAGAGCTACTACCATTGACTGACGGAATTTTGAGCGCGGAGAGGACGAAGGTAAAAGCTCCTGATAATGCTAGTAGTAACTTGAGTTCTGGATGTGCTGTGGTAATCCGCTGGATCGATCGCAAGCCTAAGCCAAAGAACGGCAAAGCTATTATCCACCAAAATAGTGCCCACTCAACTGGCAAATAGCCCTCGGCAATGTGCATTGCTTGTGCGGGTGTGGGAGCAGCAATCACCAGATAGCTACTCAGTCCGACCATTGCCAGTAAGGTCGTGGCTTTGTGATATTTTGGCTTCATTAATTTTTCGTGAGTTACTATGCAAACAGCCAATTAGGACGATCGATTATTCAGATTGACTAGCTTGTGCTACTGACTCCAGTCATCAACAATTGACCTCGCACTGGCTCGATTATCTACAGCGAACGCTGCTACACTAACGATCGGAGTCAAGATTCGGGCTAGATGGATCGGTGCATAGTAGCCACGCAGAGCCATCAATCTGGCTGTGATAGCTGGAAATTGATATTTTGTCACCTTGTACCTCGCAGATGAACGGGATGTGTTTTAACCAACGGGTGTTCTGACTCAGTTACTTCAAGATTTCAGCCGATCTGGATCGCAAATTATGGCAGCTTGAATACATCACAGTTGCGGGACAGCGTTGGATTTTGCACCAATCTTTCCCCATTGATTTCCGTGGCTAGTTGCGCCCATCCCCGATCTCATCAGGGGGGTGTTGCCAACGACTGGCTACATCCTATCATGTGGACTAGGCAGTCGCTCGGAACTATTAAGAATTAGTAGCATAAATGCTAGGGGCACGTCGATCGATAGCAAGCTCCCCGGCTTCTGACCAGAAGTCGGGGAGCTTGCACTGTGCCACAAATTATCTACCCTCTACCCTCTACCCTCTCCCATCTTCTACCCTCTACCTTGCGCCCAATTGCTGCAACTGATGCACGATTTGAGCGTGTTGGAGATCGTCGCGATCGAATTGATAGAGACCCATTTGAGCGTATTCTAGAGCCGAATAACTCTGCGATTCGCCAGCAGGAGCTTGAATATCGGCACCAGCAGCGATTAAGAGCTGAACGATCTCACTATAACCCGCATAAGCCGCACTAGCGATCGGTGTAAATCCTAATTTATCGCGGAGATTCACATTTGCACCCGCCCGGATTAAGAGTTCGACAATCTTGGTATATCCGGCGGCGGCGGCATTGCCAATGGCGGCACCACGATCGAGATCCAGGTTCGCATTAGTTGTCAACAATGACTGGACGCGATCGACATTACCCGTACTGGCAGCTTGAATCAATTGGATCGATTCTAGTCCAGCAGTGGAAGCTCCAGCCTGCATCAGCAGGTTGAACATCGGATAGTTTTCGGCTGCGGCTACCGATGATAATACTGTATGTCCTCGATCGTCTTGCAGATCGAGATTTGCGCCAGCAGCGATCAGGACTTCGACACAATCTTTATAGCCAGAACCGGCTAGAGCGGCATGAAAAATCGCTGTTTTCCCACCAGCACCACGTTGATTGACATCAGCCCCACCAGCAATCAAGAGCTTGGCGACATGCTGACGATTGCTGGCAAAGAAACTCCCGGCTGCTAACATCAGGGCTGTCATGCCAGTCGCCAATCCATTATCATCGCTGAGGAGATTGGGATCGGCACCAGCAGCTAATAGCACATTGACCAAAGATCGATGTCCGTAATACGCCGCCGCCATCAATGCGGTATGTCCCTTGGCACCGATTTCATCGATTTCGACACCGATCTCAATTGCCCGATTCACTTCATCGATATTGCCGATGGTGGTCATTTCAATCAATTTTTCAACTGGACGATTTTGGGCGCGAATCCGACGTTTGCGGGTCGCTTGTAGCAATTGTTCGCCATCGCGATCGGCACACAATCGAATTGTGGTATTGACCAGGGGATAGAGATAATTATAAATATCCCGATCCTCACATTTGGCTGCCAACAAAATCGGTGTCTCACCCTGACTCCAGACATTGACATTTGCCCCCGCTGTTACCAACAATTGGACGACCGATCGATGTCCGTTTTTAATGGCAGATAGTAATGCCGTCCACCCATCCTGACCGACGGGTGCGTTGACATCAGCCCCTCGGGGCAACAGCATTTGAATGATTTCTACCTCACCCCGTTCGGCGGCGAGTCCCAGTGCTGTCGTCGAGACGCTCCCACAGTGAGGATTGACATTAGCATTGAGTAAGCATTGCACCAGATCGACATGTCCGCGATCGATCGCCATCCCCAATGGTGAATAACCTAAATTCCAATCATACCGATCGAGATTAGCTCCAGCTTCGATCGCTTGTTGCGCCAAATCGAGGTCGCCATCGATTGCGGCGGCCATCAGTGAGCTATTGGTCGCATACTCTTCATCTACTGGTGAAGCTGGCTCTGGCGTACATTGCAGTCCAACATGTCCAAAAATATCCGTGCTAGTTTCGGTATCCTCACAATCAGGCTCATCTTCGCCACCAATGACGGGAAATAAGCTCGCATCGAGGTCTGAGAGCAAATGCGAATTGGAATTGACTAATGGCATTGTGCCAACACCCATCTGTGCAGCACTCAAATCGTCGAGATCGATCGCATAAGTTTCGCCATCTTCCCAGGTTTCGGTGCGTGCAAATAAATCTTCATCCATGCCCAAGAGTCGATCGATCTCGGCAATTTGGCCGATCGGCTGGAGATCGAGATTTGGTAAAATTTGGGACTGATTCTCGACAACATAAGTGCAATCTTCACCCCACTCCTCCAGCGGCACCACGCGTCGGTCTACTGTACTTGGTTCGATCGACAGTCGATCTAAATCGCCGCTGAGATCGAAAGCATAAGTCTCACCTGCTTCAAACTCATTTTCTGGCACTGGATGGCGGAATGGTGGTTGTCTGATTTCTGCTGGTGTCAAGACTTTCTTGCTCTCAAGCGTGACCACTGTATCGAGGGTTTCGCTAGTGGCAAAGACTTCATCTAAATCGAAGGTATAGGTAACATCACTATCCGTACCCAGATCTTGCCAAGCGACAGAATTTCGACTCAAATCGGTGCCTAAATACGGATTTTCGATCGGCATAATCTGCTCGATTTCGGTGCTGATATCGTGAGCGGGTTGATGAATCAAGTCAATGAGACTTTCAAACGGAATTTGTCGAGCAGCGGATAAAGGAGCGGTCTCATCAGCCAATCCACCTGCCACTGGCAGATCGAGTCGAGAGGAAGTAAAATCTCGCTGTGCTTGCATTTGGGCACCAGCAGCGACCAATAAATCGACAATTTGCAAACTACCTTGACGACAAGCCACGGTCAAAGGTGTTTGACCCCGCTCGTTGGGGCTATTGATGGCTGCGCCTGAATCGATCGCTAGTTTCACCAGTTCGTAATTAGCGTCGGCGATCGCGTCAAATAAGCTCTGAGTTTTGGGATCTACACTCATGATTCCTGGGTCCAAGTTTGCTGGGTAAGAGGTGATGTGCTCTAGGCACTGCCCACACTCTTAGCTTTCCCACATTACCAATCCAAATCTCGATCGGCAAATTTATTTATCGATAATTAGGCTTTGGAGAAAGGCTTTGGAGAAAGGCTTTAGGTTTTAGGCTTTAGGTTTTAGGTTTTAGAAAATATCCCATCCCCACGTCCCCCCGTCCCCCTGTCCCCTCGTCTCCCAGTCTCCCCTTCATTACCCATTACCCATTACCCATTACCCATTACCCATAGCCACAGCAGGGCGAGTTAGTTGATAATAATAGAGACTCCAGTCTCTGAGACGATCGACATGTTAAATCAAATTCCGCTTAGTTTAGTTCTGATCAATGTTGGCGGGTTGCTCGCACTCATCGGCTTTTTTGCATACGCCATCGATGATGCTACTTTTAATCTGATTGGGTTCTTCTACGGGATTCCCTTATTACTTGGCGGTTTAGCCCTTAAATCAGCAGAACTAGAACCAGTTCCCTTCACCCGCATCACCCCCGCCAATCTCGTCAAACTCCGCGACGAGCAAGCCACCCCCACACTCAATCAAATCCGCAAAGATGTGACCCGGTTTCGATACGGACAAGAAGCTCACCTCGATGTTGCCCTAGAAAAACTCGGACTAGCTCCCACTGATGAAGATCGTCCGATTCTCAAAACGCTCGAAGAATCTGAAATTGGCGGTGCTTATGCACTGATCCTCAAATTCTACTCACCGTTCATGGATATTGATGTATGGCAAGAAAAAAGTGAAAAAATCACCAAATTTTTTGGTCCAGGTATTCATGCCACACTCGAACCAGATGATGATGAAGAGGAAATTGTCATGACATTAATTGTCGATCGAGCCAAAGAGCGAGTTACTTCTCCAGTCTAACTGCATACCATTGTAAATACTCTCCTGGTGCTAAATTCAGCTCACAGCTTGTATCCAAGAGGTATTTTACCCGCTCGTCAACGCCACTAATTTGCTGGACATCGATCGGGAGATCGTCAGCAAATTTGATGACGATCTCAGTGAGTTTAGCAGACATTTCTGCTGGCGTAAGTAGCTGTTCTGGCAGATCTGCTTCCAGCACAACATAAGCTTCGTTATTAAACATTAAAGAGTCAGACATGGCAGAGGGGGTAGAGGGTGGAGAGTAAAAAATAAAAGGTAGCTAAAATTCTCGATCCATACCTTAACTTTATACTCACTATACTCATATCTTGCACCAAAACATAATTACTAGTTTTTTAGTGGATAGTGGATAGTGAATAGTGGATAGTTTTAGGACTTAGGAGTACGTTTTGAGGAGATTTCATCAGTTCTTATCTACTGGTGCAAGATGTGAGTATAGCAATCCTATTTGATTTCCAAACTTACTAGTACTTAAACACTGATATTTTCATTGCAGAGGCGCAGATGTAGGAAAAAGAGGTACTAGTTTCTCATTTAGGATCGCGATCGCAAGACTATGTTTAGGATTCATTCATAATTTAATTCCCTTTATCCCCTAGATTTATGAACCCACTTCTCTCACTGAACTATGAAGCGGCGATCGCATCGCTGGGTGCTGACTACTATGATGACGTTGTAGCCGCCGAATTTCCCCAACAGATCCTCCGCTTTCGGAATGACGATCTGTTGGTGCAGCTCGGACTAGATCCCGCTCAAGTCAGTGACGAGCATTTCATCGAAGCTTTTGGCAAGTTCGTCAATCCCGCACATCCTTTTTTGGCTCTGCGCTACCACGGTTATCAATTTGGTGAATACAATCCCGGTTTAGGTGACGGACGCGGGTTTCTTTACGGACAAGTCCGAGATGTCGATGAAGAACTTTATGATTTTGGTACCAAAGGTTCGGGGCGAACGCCGTATTCGCGTGGCGGCGATGGCATGTTGACGCTCAAGGGTGGTGTCCGTGAGGTCCTCGCCGCTGAAGCTCTACATCAGATGGGAGTGAGGACTTCTCGCTGTTTGAGCATGGTAGAGACAGGTTTGGATTTGTGGCGGGGCGATGAACCTTCGCCAACGCGTTCGGCGGTGATGGTACGATTTAGTCGATCGCACATTCGCTTCGGTACTTTTGAGCGATTAAACTATCTCAAACGTCCCGATTTAATTCAGAAGTTATTAGACCATGTGATTGAATATTATTATAGTCATCTACGCAAGATTGAAGGTGCAGAACGTTACGCCCGATTTTATACTGAGTTAGTCCAAAGAGTTGCTGAATTAGTCGCTCAATGGATGTCGGTGGGCTTTTGTCATGCCGTACTCAATACCGATAATATGTCGATTACGGGAGAGAGTTTTGACTATGGCCCATTTGCCTTTTTGCCTACTTACAATTCTGACTTTACGGCTGCCTATTTCGACCATTATGGTCGCTATAGCTATGGCAACCAACCTGGCATCTGCAAGCTCAATTTAGAGCTACTCCAGCAGCCGATGAGTGCCGTAATCGACTCGACTGCGATGACCACAGCATTATCCAATTTCGAGAGCTATTATTTTGCTCATTACAAACAGCTCATGCTCCAAAAGCTGGGCTTGGTGGGCGAAACTAGCTCTATTCGCGATGAATTGCTAGTTACCACCTTGCAGCTATTAACAGATACGCAGGTGGGTTATCATCAATTTTTCTTCGACTTGAGTCAAGCATTCAAGCTAAGATGGCAGCAGGATCTCAATTCAATCTTAAATGAGACTGAATTGATGCCAGCAGTAGTTGGAAATTCTGGTTATCAGAAATGGTTACAGCTTTATCATCAAGCTTTGACTAATATCTCTGAATCAGAGTTAGCTGAAGTTGACAAGCTGTTGACTCGATCGAATCCCCAAACAATCTTATTACGTCCGCAAATTGAAGCGATCTGGGAACCGATCGCGCAAGCTAATAATTGGGAGCCGTTTAAGACGTTGCTAGCTAAGATTCGATCGGGTGAGTAGTTGCTAAATTAGAGATATTTTAAGTTTAACCGCACACCATCCGCACAGAGCGCAGAGAAATCATCAATGGTAAATCTAGTTTCAACCGATCGCTTTTTAAAAACTGCGCTGGTGGTTGGTGGAGGACAGGGAATTGGATTGGGATTCGTGCGGCGGTTGCTGGCTCAGGGCGAGATCGAGCGTGTTTATGCCACATATCGCCGGTTGGAATCGGCGACTGAGTTACTCGCGATCTCCGATCCTCGATTGTGTTGTTTACAGATGGATATTACTGATGAATCGCAAATCGCCGCAGTAATTCATCAGATTCAGTCGGAGACAGCCACCCTGCATTACGTCATCAATTGTGCTGGTGTTCTACATGAAGGCGAGATGCAACCAGAGAAAAGTTTGCGCCATATTAATACCGAGCAACTAATCCGCTATTTTCAAGTAAATAGCATTGGTGCGATCTTATTATTCAAGCAAGTCCAGCCATTACTCAAACATTCACAGCGATCGATCCTCGCGACGATTTCGGCAAAAGTTGGTAGTATCGGCGACAATCAAGTCGGTGGCTGGTATGGCTATCGTGCCTCTAAAGCCGCGCTAAATATGTTTATTAAGAATACGGCGATCGAGTATAAACGCACCTGTCCCCAGGCGATTTTAGTGGCACTTCATCCCGGTACGACAGACACTAGATTATCCAGCCCATTTCAACGCAATGTCCCACCTGAGAAGTTGTTTTCAGTCGATCGTACGGTGGCACAATTATTAATTGTAATTGATGGATTAACTCCCCAAGATAGCGGA
>JBBRVB010000090.1:0-11884 GCA_038247275.1 Chroococcales cyanobacterium | reverse complement strand
TGTCCATTTTTGTCGAACTGGATCGATCGATATCTACTCACCTTGGTAGAACTACTGAGAATTATCATCTTCCGATTGAAAGATGCAATTTATTATCAACAAGTAGAAGATGTTAGCACAGTCAATTGTAAAGGTTAAAGCAAAAATATGGCAACATCAACGCAATATCGATCGGCATCAAATCTACATGGAATTGTTACTCCATCAACTGAAACACAGTATCGTTCTGAATTAAATCCACCAGAAAATATTACGCCATCGATCGGTACGGTCATTAATGCCATCTTAATATTCACACCTTTATCCTTATTTATAATTGGACTTTATTTTGGCGTAATTAATATCTGAATTGATGATTCGATCGATGTAGACAGTCGCGATTCTCTTTCAGAGAGGCTACGCTAACGGTTGAGAGAATTCATCAGTTCGACTGCGACAATTGACTACAGTCGCAGTCTTAAGCTAAGGTCTGTTCGATAGATCCAAGCAGGTGATGGTGCGGCTTCGATTAGGAGATCTTCATTCGCCCAGCGACAAGGATTCAGGCAGAGGGCTACTGAAACCGATTGGTTGATTTTGAGTATTTTGATAATTACTAGCAGTAAGTTGTTATAAATTTCAGAAACTGTGGTACTGTATTTAAAGTAGATTCGGCTCCAATAGCAACTGCTAATTGGAAGTAATGGGGAAAGTTTGGTGCAAAGCCAACGCTGTCCCGCAACTGTGTTTCGAGCATTGTCTCGATTAGTCAGAACACCCGCCGAATCGATATTACGCCCACAATCTGCGAGGTACAGATGCGCCAGAAGTATTTTGAGAGTCTATTTATCTACGATCGATGCAAACGAGCCAAGATCCGATCTGGTGCGGCTTTTTGGCGATCTCGTTTCTAAGCCACTGATTTTTATCGATCGTCGATCTCGTACTATCTGAATCTAGACAGTACTTTACTTTGGCATTTTGCTTCAAACCGATTACTAGAAGTTTATTTGGGCCTCTAGTAAGAATTTATCGCAACTATTTTTAATGCGCTTTAGTCATATTTTGATGCTATATTGTGAGAATGATTATCATTCTTGCAAAATTACTCTGTCTCTATTTGGCAAAGCCGACACTTGGCAAACATATTGCCAAGCTACCAAAATGAACCTGTTATCCTTTCAGTACAACAGATCCATGTTATCGAAACATATTAACTACAGACGTTTCGTCGAAATTTTGATTCTCGCGATCCTATTTGGATTGAGCATGAATGCAAAACAAAGTGACGCTCAACAGTCCCCTAGTCCCCAGCAAGAAGCCACTCCAGCCAAAGTTGAAGATCTCGAAATCAATGTTTATGGCGAGCGATTGCTCAATAAACCAATCTATTCCCCCTTTCGTAAAGAAGGTACGCTCAAGGATTCTACCCGTCCGGCTTATGTCATCAACAAGGATGAAATCAAAGCACAGGGAGCGCGAACAGTGCGCGAAGCACTCCAATCCTTACCAGGGATTTTGGGCGCGGGAACAGTTGGGACTGAAATCAATGCTCAGAGCGGTCAATTTATTCGGGGCAGCAATACCGGTCAAGTCTTGATATTATTAGATGGTCGCCCGATTAATAACTTGGGTTCGGGCGGGTTCGACTTGGGGGAATTTTCGACTAGTTTAGTCGAGCGGGTGGAAGTATTGCCTGGGGGTGGTTCTACCCTCTATGGTTCGGACGCGATCGGCGGTGTGATTAATATCGTTACGACCCGTCCCACGAGTGATAAACTAACTGTTAATACCAGACTAGAAATCGGCGACCTGGGATATATCAAGACCGGAGCCAGTCTGAGTCAGCGCATTGGTAATGTGAGTTGGTTGTTAGATTACGAGCGGATTAGGGCAACGAATAACTATGGTTTTTCGATTCCAGCAGCCAACTTCAGCGGCACGCGGGCAAATAACGACGTTACTTATAATAATGTCAGACTCCGAACTGATATCGATGTGAGCGATCGCACTAAACTTAGTTTTAATGGGTTTTATTTACCTAAAGATCAAGGTTCTCCTGGCGGCGTACCGATTCCCAGTCCCATCTTCGGGCAAGGATTTTTCAACTCGCTCACCGATGCCAACCGCAAATATACCGACCAAGCTTTATTTGACATCGGATTAGAGCAAAAGCTGGGTAATGGTGATGATTCCAGCCTATCGGCGCGGGTATATTACGATGCGTTGAGTACCCGTTTCGATAATCGCACGACTACTGCGGAAACTCTGTCAGTCGTGAATGGGCAAGTAGTTAGAGCCTTTACGCCGCAAACTCAACGTCAGTTTGATAATAAACAGAAATCGTTTGGGATTCAAACTAGCCATAACTGGCAGATCGCGCCAAACCAATCGATCGTTTATGGCTTTGATTATCGCAATACGAATAGTCGCAGTACCACTAATAATATTGCGTTGGGAACTCAACAAGTTTCCTATGATGGCGTGATTTCTCAGGGTGCATTATTCGCTCAGTACAACATCGATGTGAATCCCCAATTACGCGCAACAGCGGGATTGAGACAAGATTTTAGTAGCTTGGCAAATGGTGGTGCAACTTCGCCGACTTTAGGTGTTAAATGGGATGTAAATCCGGCGACAACACTGCGAGCTAATTATATTCGGAATTTCCGCACCCCAACTTTATCCAATCTATTTTCAGCCAGTCCGACAAATATTGGTAATCCCAATCTATTGCCAGAAATTGGGAATAGCTTTGATGTCGGCATCGACCAAAAATTGGGTAACTTTGGATTATTGCGATTGACTGCCTTTCAGAATGACATCTCTAATGTCGTTGCCTTTGAGAGTATCCAGCCACCTGTGAATGGTATATCGGGAACATTTACCAATATCGGGCAAGTTAAAACACAAGGCATTGAAGCATCTGTCAATGCGAAAATTGCGCCAAATGTGTATGCATTTGTCAATTATACGCTCAATAATCCGAGGATCGAGCAGGACACAAATTCGGCAGTGGTAGGAAAAGAATTACGCTTTGCTGGAGCGGATAAATTGGGCATCGGGATATCTTATGAAAATCCCGATGGGTGGTATTGTTCGCTGGCTTTAAATTCATTGAGTGGTTACCCAACTAATAATACCAACACTGAATTTCTGTCGGGATTTACCAGTATTGATGCTAATTTCTTAGCACCACTCAATAGCGATCGCAGTTTAAGTATGAATGCTTCAGTGCAGAATATATTTAACCAACGCTATCAACTCTTTGCTGGCTTCCCTGATGCGGGACGAACAGTAAGAGCCGGAATCGATTGGAAATTTTAGGAGGATAATCTAATGACAGTAGCAACTTTTGAACGCCGAGTTAAACCATTAGGTAAAATTGAAACTGAAGCTCTATATAATGGCAACTCAATTGAATATGAAGACTTTCCCGCAACTCTTGATGTGACGGGGCCGCTTTTACATGCCTTGTTTCAAGAAAACTGGCAGCAAATTGGGCTAGGACACATGGTCGATGGGAGCGTTCTAGAATTAGAATTTACCGCTGCTCCGAAGATTTGTCGGCTCTATGATGGCTATCTCACAGTAGTTACAGAAGGTTGGCACATGCACCTCTGTTTGACTGAAAATTTAGGTGGCCCAGATCGCAAAACTCCCGCAGCGTTACGCCAAACCCGCCAAGTTAGTCGCGCTGCTTTATATCGGCGATTAAACGATCGCGGTGAAGCCCGCAGTTGGGGGATTCAGTTCTGGAATGGTGCGGGAGAAAAGATGATGAATCTATTTTTACCTAATCCGTTTGTTGGTGAGGCAGAGGATTTATTACCAGAGCATCAACCGAATTTAGCTAAGTTAGGTTTATACGAACAATTACGCCAGATTTATATCTTGGGAACGGCAGATATTCCATATCAAACTAACCCATTAATTCGTCCCTATATTGCAGTTTGTCGATCGAGTCGGTGCAATGCCGGACGTGACTGGAAATCAGTTCATGCGGCTCTAGAACAACAGTTGATAGAGTCGGGATTAGAAAACGTTGAATTGATTGTTTCTGGCTGTCTGGAGGTCTGTAAGATGGGGCCAGTGGTGTTTTATTCTGGCGATGACAGGTCGCCGGAACATACTTGGTATACGCGGGTGACTCCAGAGGTGGCGAAGGAAATCTTTTGTGAGCATGTGGTTGAGAATCGCAAGGTAGAGCGGCATTTATATCCGCAACTGTAAATCTAAATAACTCTCTTATTCCCATTTTCAAGGCTACCGTTATACACCTTGCAGGGTTGAAAATGTCTCTGACTGAACTTGTGTATATGGTAGCCCTTTCCAAGAATGGATAAAAGAGAAAAGAATAATATGCGAAGAAACCAAACTACTCACAAGATAAAAAGTTGGCGAGGTTTATTATTAATTATCTGGCTAACTTGTATATCGCTATCTGCTTGCGATCGCCAACCCCTTAAAACTCAATCTCCAAAACCCGCTTCCGTCGCTAAATGCTCGACAGTTTACGATCCTGCTGTTGATTACTTCCCGAATAAGATAAAAGTAAACCATGCCAAAGGTTTTACGGTTGACTATCACCGTAACTATAAGGTGGTATCAGTCAAAAATCCCTGGCGGAATGCTGATACAACTTTTCAATATGTATTAGTTCAATGCAATACGCCAATTCCCAAGGGATTCGATAAATCTCAAATCGTCCAAGTACCAGTAAATTCAGTGGTGGTAATGTCTACAACTCATTTACCGCTATTGGATAAATTGGGGCTGATCGATCGATTAATCGGTGTGACTGATTTCAATCAAGTTAATACGCCTAGCGTGGTAGCAAAAATCAAAGCAGGTAAACTGCAAGAAGTCGGGAGAAGTAGTAATACTAACGTTGAGAAAGTTCTCGAAATTAGACCAGAATTAGTCACTACTTACGGAGTAGGCAATCCGCAGCAAGATAGTCACCCTAAACTAATCGAAGCAGGTTTACCTGTAGCCATTATTGCTGAATATATGGAATCATCACCATTAGGTAAAGCGGAATGGTTGAAGTTTATGGCATTATTTTTTAATCGTGAAGTTGAGGCTGAGAGGGAGTTTAATCAGATTGCGACTAGATACCAATCGATCGCCAAAATTGCCAGACAAGCAAAAAATAAACCTACTGTCTTCTCTGGTTTTGATAATCGAGGAACTTGGTATATCCCAGGCGGTGATAGTTATGCCGCTAAATTTATTGAAGATGCGGGGGGTAACTATATTTGGAGCGAAGATCGATCGACTGGAAGTTTAAATCTGAGTTTCGAGCAGGTATTCGATCGAGCGCAGTCAGCAGAAGTTTGGATTAATAGTAGTCAAGCTTGGAAAACTATTGATGATGTCACTGCTACCGATCGACGTTATGCCAAATTTAGAGCAGTGAAAGATCGCAATCTATTTAATCCAATTGCCAGGATTAATGCAACTGGCGGGAATGATTTCTGGGAAGGGGGAACAGCAAATCCCGATCTGGTATTGGCAGATTTAGTCAAAGCTTTACACCCCGAACTATTACCCCAACATCAATTTGTATATTATCGATCTCTCGGCGGTCGATCGACTAAATAGCATAAATCAATTCTCTGCGAACTCTGCGCCTTCTTTCCGTCCCCTGCGTTAAAAAACTACTAAATTTTAGATTAGATGGCTAAATTATGCGCGATAAAACCACCCACCAACAAATCGAAGATCGAGAATGGATGCCAATTCAGCCAGCACCACCACAAATCGATTCTCCGTTCGCGCAGCGTTCCGCAGGAAAGGAGAAGCTATGTCAACGAGAACCACCAACCAGATTAAAGACAAATAGAAAAGATCGCCGTCGGATAATTTTAGGATTATTATTTATCCTCCCCATCCCGATCTTTCTAACTAGTTTAGCAATGGGATCTGTCTCGATTCCCCTGCATGATGTCATAACCGTCTTATTCGGTGGTATTCCCCAGAAAGAGTCATGGAGTGATATTATCATCCAATTTCGACTACCCAAGGCGATTACAGCCGTCTTAGCCGGAGCCGCTCTATCGACAAGTGGGTTACAGCTTCAAACCCTATTTAATAATCCCTTGGCGGGGCCATCTGTATTGGGGATTAGTGCTGGGGCTAGTTTAGGGGTGGCATTGGTAATACTAGGTACCCAACTGTTTGGAGTCAGTTTAGCTAGTTTAGGCGCGCTCGGTAACTATAGTACCGTCATCGCGGCTTGTTTGGGTGCGGGGATCGTGACTGGTTTGGTAATTCTAGTAGCGCGGCGAATTCAGAGTTCGACTAGTTTGCTCGTCTTGGGGTTGCTATTTGGTTATGGCACTGGGGCAATGGTAGATCTGTTGCTTTATTTTAGTACTGCCGAACCTGTGAAATCCTATCTGAATTGGACGGCTGGTAGTTTTGGTGGGGTGACTTGGGAGCAGTTACCGATCGTCAGTATTGGGATTTTGAGCAGTTTAATCTTGGCAATCCTCGTTGCACCGTCGCTCAATCCGTTGCTGTTGGGGGAAAGTCAAGCTCAGAGTCTAGGGATTTCGATCGAGCGGTTGCGGTTATTAGTGCTGACTAGTTCTTCACTCCTGGCTGGGATCGTCACCGCTTTTTGTGGCCCGATCGGGTTTATCGGTATATCTGTGCCCCATCTGTGTCGGGGGCTATTGCGAACGGCAGATTTGCGGTGGTTATTTCCGGCGGTGAGTCTAATGGGGGCGAGTTTTGCCCTTGTCGCTGATATTATCGCCCAAATGCCTGGAGGTCGATCTGTTTTACCGATTAATTCAGTCACCGCACTGATTGGTACGCCGATTATTGCTTGGATTATTCTCCATCAACAGCCGCAAAAGTCTTCCTGACTAATTTAATGGTAATTAATATCAACTATCTTACTCGCAATCCCAGGTCGAGATCGAGCGATGATGTTGACTCTAGCTAAATATGTCTGGTTCTTTACATATCTCCATTGCCTTTGAGTAGCTCCATCTGTCGGATTGGTCGATCGGACTAGCATCCTGAGTTTAAAAAAACTCGATCGAACTGTCTCACCGTAATCTTACTTAGATGCTATAGTTAAATGATATTAAATTGCAATAAGCCACAAATGAGATGATTTAAGTGAGTATTAAATCATAAGTAAAACTTATTATTCAAGATTAAGGGGTCTCAGCGATTGCGCGAAACTATTTTTGGATCTTTCAATAGATTTTTGACCGTAGCCGCCATGAGAGCCACTTAAATTGAAATGAAGTAGTATTAGTCGAACTTGTAGATCGAGAATCGAAAATTATGATGATAGAGAGTTTAGGCACTCAACAAAGATCGAACGCCGATCGCCGGTTACGAAAGATCTTACTAATGGGTTTAGGTGGATCGGCGATATTTCACACAGTCGCACTAGCTGGTGTGAGCTATTTGTCGCAGAACAGTATCGACGATCTGGAAATTACGGCGATCGAACGAGTTGAAGTAGATCCAGAACCATCACCAACTCCATCAACTAAATCAATTCCTTCACCTGAGCCAAAAATAGTTAAGCCGATTATTGCTTCAGTACCTACTCCGGTTCCAGTCAAGATCCCCACTCCGAAAGCAATTTCGACACCACCAGTAGTCAAGATCGTCAAATCAGCAGTGGCGACAAAACCCCCAACTTCACCACTTGCTAGCGTCGTGTCGCCACAACCAAATCGAGTCGCCACAGTAGCCCCTCAAGTCAAAGCCGCACCAAAACCGAATTCTCCACCAGCATTCCCCGATCGACTCTTCACAGATCCTACCCCCAAGACCGATCGACCTCAACCCCAGCAAACGTCCCCAGCACGAACGGCAATCGCGACTCAAAAAGTCGAGAGCGATCCACCTCAAAGTCCCCGAAACCAGACTCCTCAGCCGATCGCCACCGCAGATAGATCGACTTTAACTGCGACGACATCCAAGCTGGCTAAATTAATTCCCAACTCCAGCACAAACGATAATCCCAGTAATGATGAATTCATCCCCAGTCAGCCAGGTAACACGAGTAAATTAGCACGGACAACCGAGCGATCGCCAGCGAGTAACAATCAAACTAATCTCGCTACTGGAAATAAAGTACCCCAAGGTTTAGGCAACGATTTCGGTGCAACCGAGAGCAATCCGTCGCCGATTAATGAAGATTTTGGCAGCGGTACGCCTGGAAATAATACTCGGATTGCCAGCAATAGCAAAGCTACCAATCCATCCACAAATAGCAATCAGGTTGGTTTAACTGCTAGTAGTTCCCCTAAAAATCCAGGACTCGGATCTAACTTCGGTGGTAGCGATAATCCTGGTGGGGATAACGATCCGATTAGCGGTACACCAGGAAATAATACTCGGATTGCGCGGAGCAATAGCGGGGGAAATGGTGTGAGTGGAACTAGTGCAAATCAGACTGGTTTGGGTGGAAGCAGTCGGCGCAATCCATCGTTGAGCGGTGGCAACTTAGATGGTAATGGTAATAGTAATAGTGGCGGTAGCGATCGACTTGGGAGTGGGTTACCAGGAAACATCGCCACTGGCAGCAAGAATCAATTGAGCATCCAATGCTTGCGTAATTGTGAGATTAGATATCCCGATAGTCTCGAAACTTCAGATACAGGTAAAGACAAAATATTGCTCAAGGTAAGTGTCGATCCGAACGGCTCGATAACTAATGCCGAAATCGCTCGTTCTAGTGGCAATCCTAAACTCGATCGAGCCACTTTAGAAGGTGTGAAACAAATGCAACTTACGGCAATGGGTAAACCATTAACCTTCAGAATCAGAGTTAGTACCCTAACTAGCAATTAATTTTCCTAATTTTTATTATTCACGATCGCTCACTCTCTCAATCAAATATGAACGACTTATCCTTACTAAATAAAACGTTGAGTCTCTTCACGATCGCGATCTTAATTGGCGTGACAAATCCAGCTCATGCTGGCACAGTCACTCTTCCCGATGGTAGTAAATGTGAAGGCGAGATCGTCAATGGTATTTTAAGCGGTAAAGCTACTTGTGATTATGCCAACAAAGATCGCTATGTCGGTAACTTCAGTAATGGTAAGTTTTCCGGTACTGGACAATATACTTTTGCTGCTGGTGGTAGCTATCAGGGGCAATTTGTCGATGGTCAAATTCAAGGTAAAGGTGTAAAAACTTATGCTGATGGCGATCGATATGAAGGCGATTTTGTCAAGGGCGAACCTAATGGGACTGGGATTTACACCTCTAAATCTGGTGGTAGCTATCAGGGTGAATTTAAAGATGGTAATCCAGCCGGAAAAGGTACATTTACGCTCAAAAATGGCGATCGCTGTACGGGAGTAGTTAGTAATAGTCAGCTTAATGGTACGGGAGAGTGTATTTATAAAAATGGTAATACTTATCAAGGTACCTTAGCTAATAGTAAGCCAGAAGGCAATGGGGTAATGACTTTTGCTGATAAAAGTACCTATAAAGGTACGTTTAAAGCTGGTCAATTTAGCGGACAAGGTACTAGAACTCATAAAAATGGGAATACCTATACAGGTGCCTATCTAAATGGTAGACCTGAAGGTCAAGGATTGCTGACGATGGCGAGTAAGGATACTTATGAAGGAAGTTTCAACAATGGAAAGTTTAATGGTAAAGGCATATATAAATATGCTAATGGCGATCGATACGACGGTGAATTTAAAGACGGTCAATTTTTTGGACGCGGTGTAATTATTGCTGGCGGTAATCGCTGTGAAGGACAGTTTAGTGCTGGCGAACTCAATGGACAAGCGACTTGTAAATATAAAAGTGGCGAACAATTTACAGGTGAATTTCAGAATGGTGAGAAAGAAGGCAAAGGAGTCTTAATTTATGCTAATGGTACTAAGGTAGAAGGCATGTGGAAAGCGGGAAAACAACAATGAAAACATCGATGAGATTCGGTGATTTGGCGATTGCCAAATCAGCGGTCTAGTCTAAACTATAAACAATCAATATATATAGGAGAATTTTTGTGAATTTCGGCAAACTTTTTACAGATGGCGGATTTGTAATGTATCCACTATTATTAATTTCAATTCTGGTGGTGACACTAGCGATCGAACGCTTGTATTTCTGGTTTAATCTGGGAAATAGACAGCAGCAACTAATCCGCACTGTTCTAGATCTCTATCACAACCAATCTAACTTAGTGATGGATAAACTCCAGCGCGAGCAAGATTTACCGATCGCGAGAATTTTCACGTCAGCAATCGGTCTCAAAGATGCCACGCCGGAAGAATTTAAGTTGGCAATGGAAAACGAACTTCATGCTGAAATTCCACTCCTACGGCGATTTATTCCGGTGTTTGATGCTGTAATTGGGATCGCTCCCCTGCTAGGATTGCTAGGTACAGTGACAGGTTTAATTACGTCATTTTCTTCTTTAAAAATCGGCCAAGCTGGTGGCGGTAATTCGAGTAGCGTCGTCGGTGGGATCTCAGAAGCTCTAGTCAGCACCGCAGCAGGAGTAATCGTGGCGATCCTCGCGTCGGTTTGTGCCAATCTATTTCGCGGATTGTACCAACGCCAACTCTCCCAAATTCACGAATCAACAGGTCAATTAGAATTGCTCCATCGGCGGATATCTGGGCAACAATAAACTTTTAATTGTCACTTACACACAATTTAAAAATGCGTTTTCAAACTGAATCGGAAGATCGTCCCCCAGAAATTAACGTTGTCGCTCTAATTGACGTTATTTTCGCAATTTTGACATTTTTTATCATCACTTCACTGACGCTGAGTCGGACGGAAGGTTTAGCTGTCAATCTTCCTGGCGCGAGTTCTGGAAAAGCTCAAGATCAGACTAAAATCGTTGTCACGATCGATGATAAAGGTGCTGTCGCGCTCAACCGCAAGTCGATCGATTCCGCTAATTTAGTCCCCGAAATTAAATCTTTGATGGTCAAAGACCAGCCGACGATGGTGGTAATTAATGCCGATAAAAAAGTCGGTCACGGTACTGTGGTTTCGACGATGGATTTAGTTCAACAGATTCCAGGTGTAAAGCTCGGAATTGCCACGAAGCGTAAATAAATAAATGAATAACAAACATTATTTTCAACGTCGGTCTAATCTAAATTCACTCCGTGCCGACACTTGGCGGATCGAGGCTGGGGTGGTTCGAGCGACCACTTGGATGTCTGAAGGTTCGTTAACTACTTTGGGCTTTTGGGGCACAGGAGATATTGTTGGAAATGCACTATTTCGACATGACAGCTATGAGCTAGAATGCCTGACAGCAGTTACAGCAGCACCTTTACTCGTCGAAAGTTGTGACAATCAAGTGATGCTAGCACATCTTCAACAACTCCAAGAATTGCTAGTAATTCGTAGTTGTAAGCGAATTGAGGAGATGTTGTTGCGGCTACTGACTTGGCTGGGGCAACGATTTGGCAAGTGGGAGGAAGCTGGACTAACTTTGAGATTCCCCTTGACTCATCAAGATTTGGCAGAGACGCTAAGTACTACGCGAGTTACGATTACTCGCTGTTTGGGGCAATTAGAGAATCGAGGCTTGATTCGCCGCTTGGAAAAATGTCAGATGTTTATCGACAGATCTGCTTATGCCGTAGATTCTTGCCCCCATAAACTATTTGAAAATCTCAATCGATCGACTAGAAATAATTCGATAATTTCGATCGGTGGCGGAGCCTCTTCACCTACGGTCGCGTAGCTGTCTACGCTCGGAGCTAAAAAGCAGAAGTAGCATCGTCAAGTATCTATTAAATGGTCAATATCTTTCAAAATTAATAATTAAAATATCTCCAAGATTAACTGTTTAGCTAATAGCCAGTAAGTTAATCTGTGGAGACGATCGCAATAAGAAGTTCAATCAAACAAGAAATGTCAACAAGTTAATTTT
>JBBRVB010000089.1:0-11967 GCA_038247275.1 Chroococcales cyanobacterium | reverse complement strand
CTCTGACTGGGGGCGGGATCTGTTTGCTGCTGTTCGGTCAATTGTTAATACTGGCAAACGACAAGGTTTGTCCGCTTTTGAATCAATTCTTGTTGCCTTAAACCCCTTAGAATCCTTATTTCCTCTAAGTTGAGCAATTACTAACTTTGTTATGGCAATCGCGATCTAAATCATCCTTATAATTAACAAGATTACCCACATACCCAGAATTGAAAGCCTAAAGTCTAAAGCCCAATACCTAAAGCCTAAAGCCTAAAGCCTAATACCTAAAGCCTAAAGCCTAAAGCCTAAAGTCTAACTTTTCCATCTCTGGCGTGTACTGCCCTTGACGTGCTGCGCTATTTAGTTTCGCGCGGTGGTAGAGGAGCTGTTGGGCGGTGGGAATATTTGCGTCGTCACCGTGCCAATAATCGAGCGCGGGTCGTTGAATAGCGCGAGCGTAGGAAAAGGTTAATGTCCAAGGACATTGGGCGGCATACTTGGCGTTGATGAGATTAAGATGGGCTGTGGCGCGTTCGTTGCTCTGTCCACCGGAAAGGAAGGCAATTCCTGGTACTGACTCGGGGACGTTGTTTTGAAGACAGCGGACTGTCATTTCGGCAACTTGTTCGACACTGGCTTGGATGGTACAACTCGCTCCAGAAATGACCATGCTTGGCTTGAGAATCATCCGCTCTAGCTCCACGCGATTGAGCCGTAACTGGTCGAATGTGACTTGGAGAGTGCGCTCGGTGACTTCATAGCAGCGATCGATCGAGTGGCTGCCGTCGATAAGTACTTCTGGCTCGACCATCGGTACGAGTCCACCTTCCTGGCACAGAGCGGCATATCGGGCGAGGGCATGAGCGTTGGCAACTAGACAAGTGTCGCTTGGAATATTGGGATCGATCGCGATTACCGCGCGCCACTTGGCAAACCGGGCACCCATTTGATAATATTCAGCAATGCGATCGCGCAATCCATCCAAGCCTTCGGTGACTTTTTCACCCGGACATCCTGCCAGATCTTTGGCACCCAAATCGAGTTTAATCCCTGGAATCATCCCGGCGGCTTGCATCACCTTGACAAATGGCACGCCCGCCTGTGTCGATTGGTGGATTGTCTCATCAAATAAAATTGCGCCACTAATAAAATCAGCCAGATGCGGTGTCGTCAGAATCAACTCCCGATAGGTGCGCCGTCGCTCTTGTGTCGTCGGAATCCCCAGTTTCTCAAACCGGCGATCGCAAGTGCCTTCACTCTCATCCATTGCTAAAATGCCTTTACCGTCGGTCATCATTGCCTGGACGGTCGATGTCAATTCCTGGGCGAATGGACTCATAAGTTATTCCTCATGACAAACAGGTATATCTCTAGTCTAGTAACTTTGAGACGGTCATGTGAGTGCCAGCTAACTACTAGTTCGGCGGCGGAAAAGCTCGTTAATGCGAGTTGCGATCGGAGGATCGGTTTGGCTCTGGTAGATGTTTGGGCTAGTCGATGGGGTCGCCCAAAACATCCGAATGATAAACTAAGTTATTCTGGGGTGGTGTCCGGCACTAACTGCTGAGACTAACGACTGTGGGCAATGTGCCGATCGCTAACTCTATTTCTTTGAGAAATTCCCAACTGTGAATGCTGCTCAACAAGCTACTGATATTATCCTCACTAGTAAAATTGCTTCTGCTGTAAGTCTGTTTCGGAGTGAGTTCCCCGATGCCAAAGTGGATTTGAAGCCGTGGGCTGAAGATCTCGACACTCAAGAGTTAGTCGATCCTGATTCGATCGATTTTAGTTTTCATTTTCCAGGCTGGAGTCGGAGGTGGCAAAGTCGGAGCGTTTTAGTCCAGATTCGATTTTATCGAGATGCGATCGCCGTCACAGAAGATCGCCAATTTACATCACCTTGCAATTTTATTGGTTTGGAAGTTGCGGGCTTCGATCATCGTGGTAAACAATGGCGATTATCGACAGTTAGTGACTGGCAATTTGAGGGCGATCTACAACCGCAGCCAGAAATAGCTGATAAGTTAAAGCAGTTTTGTCGCCAAATATTTGAGCTGTTTAGCCGATCCAATTAGTAACTAATGGACAATCGATCGCTCCGGGTAATTTTTAGGAAACCTAAATAGCTGTGAATTTGAATAAGATGTTTGATATTTACTGGTTTTAGCCGAGCTAGATCGATGTTTTCACAATTACCGCCATTGGCTGAAAATAGACTGAATCCTTTTGTTCGAGCTAATTTCAAACAAATAATACTTTTATGTATCTAGAAAATAGAATACAGATCGAGTATCTATTTATACTAGAGAACACTCGTTAATGTCGTGAATTCCTGCGTGAGATTAGCTTGGATCGGCGGCATTGTAATATTTTGGCAATTTTCCCGTGGAGACGCTCCGCGCATAGAAGTGAGCTGAATCCAAAAGTCATTGCAAGAATATTAAGAAAATCGATACAAATTCAGCGATATCTTGTATACTGAACAAATTCTTGTTTCAAGTTCGATTTACTGATTTCGGCTTATACCCCGTAACAAATTTTACTGCATCTATGCGTATAAAAACATCTCTGAGACTGCTAGTGATTACTAGTGCATTTTTAAGTGCGGATGCGGCACTTGCACAAAATTCATTTTTACCCGGACAAGTTTTAGTAGCAACAAATACATTAAAAGCTCAACCATTGGGTGTGAATAGTTCTACCAGTTCTACTGATGTAGCTATCTCTACCCAGCAGCAAGATCTCAATAGCAATGAGCAGGGAAATTCCGCAATTGGGGTTACTGGTGGCGATCCTCAGACAGCTCACAACCCTCAGCAATTTGGGTCTGATGAAGATTGGGGTGCTACTGCCGAGCAACTGTCGAGTGGTAAATTAGCCAGTGCGCGGACGGCTCAGGAGCGAGTATTTGCCAGCGATGTTGCCAATTTGAATCAAAATTCGCAACTTATTGGTGGTGTACCCACTCGGTTCCCGTCATCAGAAGCCGCTGTCGAGATCTTTGTGCCAGCACCCCGCACCAGGACAATCAAGGTACCCACTGTATCCCGATTACCACGGGCAGTCAGGAGGACAATCCCCAATGTGGCGGCAATTCCGGTCGTTCAGTCAACTCGCACGATCTCACTAGCCCCCGATACAACTAGCTTTAACCCTACCGTTGTCGGCGAACCAATTTATGTGCCGCAGCCAATTAATAATGTGCCGACTGTGCCCAGTCTCCCGACTGGATCTCAGGCTCAATTAATCTATCCGTTAATGAATCCGGCACCAATTACTTCCCGCTTTGGCTGGCGGATACACCCCCTAAGTGGTAAGCGTCGCTTCCACTCGGGGCTAGACATCGGCGCACCTTCAGGAACACCGGTAGTGGCAACCGCATCTGGGACGGTGATCTCCGCAGGTTGGAATGGTGGCTATGGCAAGGCAATTGTGATTCAGCATAATGACGTACAGCAGACTCTCTACGGTCATCTTTCAAAAATCTCCGTGCAGCCAGGGCAACAGATCGCCCAAGGTGTCGTCATTGGGCTAGTCGGTAGTACTGGCAACTCGACTGGGCCACATTTACACTTTGAAACCCGGTCGCCTGGTCGCAATGGTTGGGTAGCTGTCGATCCCACTCAGGATGTCCAGTATGCTATAGACAATCTCCGTCGATCGATGCCTTATGCTGGTAAAGACAATCCTCAAGGACTATAAGCAGATTTAGCCGACAGAACTTGCTAGAATAGTAGCCTTGTGAATTCTCAATTGTTATGACAGTCAAACCAGAATGGTTGCGGGTCAAAGCACCGCAGTGGGAACGGGTGGGTAATGTCAAAGATATCCTCCGCGACTTGCAGCTCAACACTGTCTGTGAAGAGGCTTCTTGTCCCAATATCGGTGAGTGCTTTAGTGCCGGAACAGCGACATTTTTAATTATGGGGCCTGCATGTACGCGTGCTTGCCCCTACTGTGATATCGATTTTGAGAAAAAACCCCAGGCTTTAGATCCGACCGAACCTGTGCGGTTGGCGGAAGCGGTACAGCGACTCCAGCTCAAGCATGTAGTCATTACCTCTGTCAATCGCGATGACCTCCCTGATGGTGGCGCGGGTCAATTTGTACTGTGTATCCACGCAGTACGTGCCCTCTCACCCCAGACAACGATCGAAGTACTCATCCCAGACCTCTGTGCCAATTGGCAAGCGTTGGAGACGATTTTAGATGCGGCTCCCGAAGTCCTAAATCATAATACCGAAACTATCCCCAGGCTCTATCGCCGCGTGCGTCCCCAGGGTGACTACCAAAGATCCTTAGCGGTTTTGGCTCGATCGCGTGCCTATACTCCCAGCGTTTATACTAAATCAGGCATCATGGCAGGCTTGGGCGAAACAGACGCGGAAGTTCGCCAAACGATGCGAGATCTCCGCGCGGTAGATTGCGATATCATTACGATCGGGCAATACCTCCAACCCTCTAATAAACACCTCAATGTCGCTGAATTTATCACACCGGCTCAGTTTGATGCGTGGCGAGTGTATGGTGAAGAAATTGGTTTCCTGCAAGTGGTATCTACACCGCTGACACGTAGTTCTTATCATGCAGAAGAAGTCCAGAAATTGATGATAAAATACCCGCGTAGTAATTAATAATTGATAATTAATAGCTTTGAAGGTTGGGTTGAGTAAATATGAAAATTACTCCCCATCGCCACATTACAGACACCCCCAAACCCTCTCTATGAAAGACCAAATCACAATTATAGGTGCTGGTGCGTGGGGTCGTGCGTTGGGTACTTTGACGCAGATTAATGGTTACGAGCCGACGATTTGGTCGCGAAATTGTGGAGAGAACTTGACAGAGGTAGTCCCAGAGCGAACTGCAATTATTTCAGCAGTGTCGATGTCAGGAGTCAAATCAGTAATCGATCGATTGCAAGGCTCGATCGAGTCTCATCAAATTATTGTGACAGCGACGAAAGGATTGGACGCGCAAACCAATTTTACACCTGCAAAATTGTGGCAAAGTGCATTTCCACATAATCCAATTGTTGTCTTATCTGGCCCTAATTTGTCGCTAGAAATTCAGCAAGGATTACCAGCGGCGACGGTGATTGCGAGTAGTCAGGCTGAAGCTGCTACTAAAATTCAAGAGATATTTGCTTCGCCTAAATTTCGAGTTTATACCAATGACGATCCAGTCGGTGTCGAAATTGCCGGAACAGTCAAAAATGTCATCGCGATCGCGGCTGGTACTTGTGATGGTTTGAAACTAGGTAATAATGCTAAATCGGCACTATTAACCAGAGGATTGGCAGAGATTATTCGGATCGGACAATATTGGGGTGGTAAAACTGAAACATTTTACGGGCTATCGGGTTTAGGCGATCTACTGGCGACTTGTAATAGTCCCCTCAGTCGCAATTATCAAGTTGGGTATGGTTTAGCTCAAGGTAAAACTCTAGGCGTAGTTTTAGCAGATCTTCACGGAACTGCTGAAGGGATAAATACGACTAAAGTATTAGTTCAGATTGCCGATCGCCATCAAATATATATGCCGATTACGGTATTAGTCGATCGATTGCTAGAAGGTAAAATCACTGCTCAGGAAGCAATTATCGCCTTGATGTCACTCGATCGCAAGTCAGAATATTAAAATAGGGAGTAGGGGGTAGAGAGTAGAGGGTAGATTCTAAGATAAAAGCATTTTCCTGTTTCTCATTCCTAACTCCCAATTCTCAATCTCCTACCCTCTACCCTCTACCCTCTAGAATGAGTTATTCACTAGAACCAGAAAACTTATCAGAGACGATCGCGAGTTTTAATACGATCCAAGCCGAGCGAAACTATCAGCAAGCTCAGAATACTTTGCGGCAAATTTTGGTAAACTTAGATCTGAGCCAGCGCGAGCGATCTGGATTGGAATCAGAGATTGCTCAATTGAGCGATCTGTTAATTAAACTCGATCGAGCAGTCTTTCAAGTAGCGGTATTTGGGATGGTGGGGCGCGGTAAATCTTCCTTATTGAATGCGTTGATCGGACAAAATGTATTTGAGGCGGGTGTGCTGCATGGCGTAACAAAAGAACGCCAGCAGGTAGTTTGGGAAATTGATAATTGGCAAGATGCCTTCGATCTAGATAAAGATACGCCAGCTACTTTAGCTGAAGCGATCGAATTTATCGATACGCCAGGAATCGATGAAGTTGAGGGGGAAGAGCGACAGTTACTCGCTGGTGAAATTGCTAGACAAGCAGATTTAATATTGTTTGTAATTGCTGGTGATATTACCGAACTGGAATTGAAGACACTTTCCCAACTCAGAAGTGCCGGGAAACCGATGTTATTAGTGTTTAATAAAGTCGATCTTTATCCCGATTGCGATAAGCTCAATATCTATGCCAAAATTCGGGATGAACGAGTCCGCGAAATCTTGAGTCCCCAGGAGATAATGATGGTAGCCGCTGCACCCTTGTCAATTCGGGCAGATCGGCGGGAAGATGGCAGTATGGGCGTGAGTTATCATCCGAGTACGCCGCAAGTTGCCCAGCTCAAATCGCGAATTGTCGAAATCTTACAACGCGAAGGCAAGTCACTAGCAGCACTCAACGCTATGTTAGCAGCCGATCGCATTCAAAAGCAGACACTCGATCGCAAACTGGAGCGGCGCAAGGAGGGGGCTAATGATATTATCTGGCAATTTGTGATGATAAAAGCGATCGCCATCGCCCTCAATCCAATTATGGCAGCGGATATGATTGGTGGTGTCGCCATCGATATCGGGATGATTGTGCGACTCTCCAAATTCTATAGTATTCCGATGACTCGATCGGGTGCATCCAGACTGCTTCAGAGCATCGCGCTGGGGATGGGAGGGATTACCGTCAGTGAATCGATTGCCAAACTCGGATTGAGCGGTATCAAAGGCTTACTCGCCCTATTTGCCCCCGCTACTGGCGGCATCAGTATCGCCCCCTATACTGCGATTGCCCTGACGCAGGCTGGTATTGCCGGAGTTGCTACTTATACCATCGGGCAAGTCACCAAAACCTATCTGGCTAATGGTGCCTCTTGGGGTGAGGATAGCCCTAAATCAGTCATTGCCCAAATTCTTGTTACCATTGATGAGCATTCGATCGTCGATCGCATCAGGCAGGAATTAGGGAATAGGGGATAGGGGTTAGGTTTTAGGCTTTGGGCTTTAGGGAATATAAGAACGTAAGCGTTCTGAAGTCTAAAATTCAAAGTTTAAAATTAAATATTTTAATTCAAAATTCGATCTCCAAGCTTAAACCTAAATTCTAATTCCTACCCCCTAACTCCTACCCCCTAAAGCCTAACCCCTAAAGTCTAATCCCTAACAAATGCCGATCTTTGAACAATCAATCCAGATCAAAGCCAGTGCCATAGCTGTAGATAAATGTATCACCGATTTGGAGTTAATGCAGCGTTGGCTCAATCCGATGCTCAAGTGTGAACCGTTAGGAGAGTGGCGCACTAGTGTGGGTAGTAAGAGTAAATTTACCATCCAAATTCCAGTTGTTAAACCCACACTTAGAAATGTGGTGCTCGTCAGAGAACCTGGTTTGATTGTATGGGGATTTAATGGATTTTTTAAAGGGAAAGATCGCTGGGAGTGTCAACCAAACGGGCGCGGTACGATCTTGATCAATCAGTTTGAATTTAATATCCCCAATCGACTAGTTGCTTGGGGATTCGATCGATTTGCGGCTAAATGGACAAAAGCAGATATGGAAGCCCAGCTTCGACGCTTGAAGCGGGTAGCAGAAGAGGTACATCAAAGTTTTGGCGACTAAGTTATATCGATCGCGATTCAACTCTTTGCATGTTAGCGTAGCCTCTGGGAACGACTTATCAATTAATCTAATCACCGATCGACTGCAAAAAGTTTAGTGCTGAAGCATCCATTTTACCAAAGTGGATTGCTCCTGCAACATTCCAATTTTCTAAAGATCTTACCAGCCAGGGGACACCTTTACACGGAGAAGTCTCATAGTGATTGAATAGAATCGAGAGCCGACTTTCTAGTAAGGGCTTGACTTTTTGACAGATTAGAACAATTTTGAGTAGTAATCCAGTGGTAAAAACTGCGCCTAAATTACTAATCATGTCCATAAACACAAAATGCTGAGGACTACTCGGACTTTCGATCGTTAAATGATTGAGGACGTGGGTACAAGTTCTGAGTAAAGCAATCTCATCGAGCCGCTGATAATCGCGATCGGGTGAGATACTGTAGATCAGTTTGTACAATCGATCGTTGAAACTACGTTTGCCATAACTGAGATCCACACCAGATACGATATAGTCATATAAATCACCCTTAAATGTTTTAACAATTGGCTGCATTTCGAGGTGAGAAATAAAACTGCGTGATAAATCCTGATAACTAGCATTACCTTCAGCTTTCCCAGCAAATTGACCGAATGCCATCCCCAATTCTTTGGTAGATAGTAAAGTTGGATTGGCAACTGAGGGTAAATTGTCAGCCGCATCTCGACCTAATTGCGCCTTGAGCCGCGATCGTCTAACTTGATAAGTGAGATAGTGGGAAAGATTTGTTTCCTGCTGCTGACGAAGATTTTTTTGCACCCGTTTAATTGTCTCGACATTCTCGGCAGTCCGTTCGTCGGAAACCAGTGAGTGTGAGTATAGATAAGGATAACGGGTAATCAGCGTCCCCAGGGGTTGCTCGGCGATAGTATTTTTTTTGCCAGCAGTATCACCATTGAGTACGGTATTTAACCGTTTGAGCTTGAGATGATCTTCGCTTTGAATATATATCTGGAGCAGTTGGCGCAGCCGCCGTACCACTCTCGAATAAGTCATCCGCACATCATGAAGATGCGAGAGCATTGCCACCAATTCGGCAACTGGTGCGTGCCCAGATGGTTGCATTTGCCAGTGATTGACCAGAATATAACAACAACGATTGATAATTAACGGGAAGTTTTGTTCCGCAGTTCGATCGAATGCCAATGTTTCGATCGTCGTCCAAATTCGAGTGTCAGTATAGTTTACACCTTCGATGAATAAACTCCGAAATCTGGCTAGTACCCGATCGGGTGCTTCGGTTCTGACAATGTATAAAAAATGTTCGTAAATAATCTGTTCGACTCCACTACCAAGTTTTTTTCCAACGGCAAACATATTAAATCTCCATACTATTTTTAGTAAATAATTACAGCAAGTCGCTCCAAACAGAGACTGCATCGATAAGTAGTATCTGTTTTAGGGAATGGCAATGATGCCTGCTGGGAGATAAGTTGCGATCTTGAACATTGGATCGAGATTTGGGATGAAAAGGGGGATTGAGAACTACTTACCCCAAATCGTACTCGGATATTTCGACTGGTGGTGTGAGATCGATCGCTCTTAACATACCCACATTGAAAACTATTTCTGTCATTTTTGCTAAAATTACGCTTTATGTCGCTACCGATCGATGATAATTTGACCTAATGAACAAGAAAATGTGCGCGTAATGGCTCAAGTGGAACTAAATACCCTCCAACTCGGTAACAACGGTCATCCCCTGGTAATGCTCCACGGTTGGGGTCAAAATCTCCAATCCTTACAGCCAATGGGCGAATTGCTGGCAACTCGATCTCAGGTGCATCTGATCGATCTACCTGGTTTTGGTAAATCGCCGCCACCGCCAGAAGATTGGGATACAGCCGACTATGCCGATCGCATTTACGCATATTTAGACGAACAAGGCATCGCACAAGCCGACATGGTGGCACATTCTGTCGGCGGTAGAATCTCAATTCGCCTCGCGCACAAATATCCAGGGCGGGTGCGATCGATGACATTAATTAATGCGGCTGGTTTGCAGCGTCAGCGCACCCTCCAGCAATCACTTCGCAGTCAGTGGGTGCGAAATCTACGAAATGCCTGCAAGATTTCGCCCCTGTATCGGGACGAGTTGCTCACCTGGCACAGCCAAAAGTATGGTTCCCGCGATTACCTGAATGCTGGCGCACTCAAAGGCACTTTTATTAAGGTTGTCAATGAAGATCTCACCGAACTTGCTCAACAGATTTTGGCTCCAGTTTTACTATTGTGGGGCGAAAAAGATACGGAGACTCCAGTGGAAATGGGATATCGCTATCACAGTCTCTTTCCCAATTCTGAATTAATTACGATTCCCAACCGCGATCACTTCATGTTTCAAGCCGAAGGCTCTCATCTTTGCTCCTATTATGTAGCTAAATTTCTCGCACACTTACCTAGTTAAAGAGTCAAAAAAATGGTTTTTCTGACTGTACTCGTCGTAATTCCCCTGGTTGCGATCGTGTTCATCATCTTGCTCAACTCTAAATCTTAGGAGATTAGTGGCGATCTTTACCCCACCCCAGCCCTCCCCTTATAAAGGGGAGGGAGCTGGAAAAGATGTAGGGTGGGCACTGCCCACCAGATAGATTTCAGACAGATAACCGTGGGGTGGGCGGGTTTGTTCTTCAACCTCAATCACAAACAGCATCGCTAGCATAAACAAAGCCATCTACAGATCCTTACCCTTACGATACTCATCCTATGCTTACCCTCATCTGCCTTGCCTCGATCTCTGCTGCTACCATCCTCTTCTTTACCCGCCGGGGATTGAGATATCTGCGCTACTTCCAGCAGGAAGAATACAACGGCACGCGGTTTAAAGCTTGGTTCCTCGAAAAACGCACTTTTGACACCAAAGGCACCCTCGTCGCGCTAGTAGCTGCTGCTCTGAGTCGATTTGCGACGGGGGGGGATATGGTAATTTGCTTAATAATTTGTCTACTTGCCGCAGCAGTTTTAATCTTCATCGGTTTTCAGGAAGAAGATCCGCGTAAGGTCGGCAAAATCAAGCTCAATATGACCGATCGATCGACGGCGATCTACAACCTAGCTCTGGGTTTGGAGGCGATCGCGACGATCTTCGTTATCGCTGGTACTTATGTCGGGGCTGGAGATAGTATCTATATCTATTGGCTCGTGGCAGTTGGCTTGATTCAATCTGCTCCGATCTGGATTGTCATTTCTAATGCAATCTTATGGCCGAACGAACTCAAGAAACAACAGGCATTTTTGAAAGAAGCCAAAGACATCCTCGCCGACTATCAGCCCTACACGATCGGGATTACTGGCAGTTATGGTAAAACTAGTACCAAAGCCATCTTAGGGAGCATTTTAGAAGCGATCGATCCGACATTTTGGACACCTGGTAGTATCAATACCGAGATGGGCATCACCCGTCAAATTCGGGAAAACCTCAAGCCCCAACAGCAAATCGCCATTATCGAAATGGGCGCGTATCAAATCGGATCGATCTCGAAATTGTGCCGTTTCACCCCACCGAATGCCGGATTAGTCACTGCTGTAGGCGTGATGCACCTCGATCGGTTTGGTGGTGCTGACAATATCTATACAGCCAAGTGCGAACTTGCTCAAGCTATCCCCGTCGATGGATTGCTAGTCTGTAATGGTGACAATCCTGGCGCGCGGAAAATGGCACAGGAATATCCCAAAGCAACCACCTTCCTCTACGGTTTGGAACCAGAAATCGGACACCTCGACTGCTGGATGTCAGACATCAAAGCCACTATGGACGGTACTACTTTCACCATTCATTGGCAAGATCGAGAGTATCCAGGCTTCACCAAACTGCTGGGAGTGCCAATGCTCTCCAACCTCGTCGGTGCATTTACGATGGCTTGTGCGCTGGACAAAGATCCCGATTATGTCATCGCCGCGATCCATAACATCGAACCTACAAATAGCCGCCTCAATCTCCGCAAAAACGGCGATGGTTTCATCCTTGATGATTCCTACAACTCTAACCCGATCGGGTTTGCCTCTGCTCTAGAAGTCCTTGAAGTCCTCGAAGGCGGACGTAAAATCCTGATGACACCAGGAATGGTAGAACTCGGCGATATTCAAGGTGAGGAAAACCGTCAGGTTGCCCTCAAAGCTGCCTCAATTTGCGATCTGGCGATTGT
>JBBRVB010000088.1:0-11968 GCA_038247275.1 Chroococcales cyanobacterium | reverse complement strand
TTGAGGAAAAGTCAATCGAGCGGCTAGACTAAAGATCGATCGAGATTAGCAACAACATTAGCATCGAATTGGGTTCGATCTGTTAGTTGTCATTGGTTGTAGGGCATTCTAAGTATATATTTTATGCTTTACGTACAATGGACTTCATCGATCGAATTAAGCAAATCAGCGAACAAATCTCTAAACTACGAGAACAAATTCAGACAGAAGAAGCTACTAAAAATGCTTTTATCATGCCGTTGCTTAGTGCATTGGGCTATGATGTTTTCAATCCAACTGAAGTTTGTCCTGAGTATACTGCTGATGCGATCGGTCTAAAGGGTGAGAAGGTTGATTATGCAATCTTAGTTGATGGTAAGCCTGTCATTTTATTTGAGTGTAAGTGGTGTGGTTATGAATTAGATCACCCAAAACACGGTTCGCAGTTATACCGCTACTTGTCTTCAACTGATGCCGTGTTTGGAATTTTAACTAATGGTATTATCTATCGCTTTTATACAGATTTAGAAAAACCAAATACAATGGATTCAAAGCCTTTTTTTGAATTCAACATGCAAGATATTCAAGAATCTAACGTTGCTGAATTAAAACGTTTTTCCAAGTCTGTGTTTAATTCAAGTGAGCTAAAAAGTACTGCTAGTAACTTGATGTACACGAAAGAAATTAAACGGATTATGTCCGAGCAACTTTTGGAGCCATCCCCTGAATTTGTGAAGTTTTTTGTATCTCAAGTATATTCGGGGAAAATTATGGCAGGCGTAATTGACAAGTTTACCAAAATCACCAAAGATTCAATAAATCAACTGATTAGCGATCGGATTACAGATACTTTGAGATCTGTGATAGAACGTGAAGTAGAAGATCGAAGCGATCGTATCGTAAAAACTCAATCACCTGTTATCGATGCAATTAAAGCTGAAGATACCATTATTACGACAGAGGAAGAGTTGGAAGGATTTTTCATTGTCAAATCTCTTTTGAGAGAAGCTATAGACCCGAATCGAATTCAGTACAAAGATACCCAAAAATATTTTGGAGTATGTCTTGACGGCAAACCTACTAAAACTCTCTGTCGTCTTTGGTTCAATTCCAAGCAAAAATATATTGGTTTCTTAGATGATAGTGCTAAAGAGACCAAACAACCGATTGATGGCTTAAATGACATCTATAAGTTTAGTCCTGAGATACTAGCATCCCTAAACCGTCTAACACCCCAGAACCCAGAGAATAATTAAAGTGTGTTTTTCATCAGTGAATTAGATTAAAGTTAACTCACTGATGAAGACCCGATCGTAATGGGCGCGATCGCACTCAATTTCAGACTAGGATGATCCTCTAATAACTGATTGACATTCCATTCATTCTTGAATAACAACACCGGACGATTCCAGAGATCTTTGATTACCAAAGTATTAAACAATCGCCCGACTTTATCCAAAGCATCCCAACCATTCAATACCCATCGCGCTACCGAATAACCGAGTGGTTCGAGTGTTGTTTCTACCCCATATTCATTCTTCATCCGAAACTGGACTACTTCAAATTGCAGTTGTCCGACTGCTGCTAAAATTGGGTCGCGTTTGGCTTCATCGGCGGAGTACATGATCTGGACTGCGCCTTCTTCTTGCAGCTCTTTCACCCCTTTTTGAAACTGCTTGAATTTTGAGGGGTTGGGATTGCGGAGGAAGGCAAATAATTCGGGTGAAAAGCAGGGGATTCCTTCATATTCGAGCTTTTTCACACCTGTGTAGATCTAATAGCACAACGAAAACAAAACTGGGTTATTTAGTCCGATTACATCGCCTGGATATGCTTCCTCGATCGATTCCCGATCTTGGGCGAAGAGTTTCTGGGGGCGAGATAGTCGGACAGTCTTGCCGGTACGGGCGTGGCTGACGGTCATATCTTTTTCAAATTTACCAGTACAGACCCGAATAAACGCCACGCGATCGCGATGTTTGGGGTCCATATTGGCTTGGAGCTTGAAGACAAAGCCTGAGAATTCGGGATAACTCGGATCGATCGCTCCGATATTAGAATTACGATTTCCGGGCTTGAGCGCGTATTCTAAGAAGTAGTGTAAAAATAGCTCGACCCCAAAATTGGTCATCGCACTTCCGAAGAATACCGGAGTCATATAACCAGCATGAATCAACTCCAAATCTAAATCTGAAGCCACCCCATCCAGGAGTTCCAAATCGCTGTGGAGTTGCTCGAATAATTCTCGATCTAATATCTGCTTCAGACGCGGATCGTCGAGATCCATCACTGTATCGGTCGCTTCCTTCTTGCCATGCGCCGTGCGCTCGAAGAGATGAACTTTGCGCTGATGTCGATCAAACACGCCTTTGAAGCGATCTCCAGTACCGATCGGCCAGTTGACAGCGTAGGTTTGTAAGCCTAATTCTTGCTCGATCTCATCTAACAATTCTAACGGTTCGCGGCCAGGTCGATCGAGTTTATTCACAAAGGTGAAAATCGGCAATTCCCGCAGTTTGCACACTTCAAATAACTTGCGCGTTTGCGGTTCTAAACCCTTCGCCGCATCGATCAGCATCACCGCATTATCAGCGGCGGCGAGTGTCCGATAGGTATCCTCACTAAAATCTTGGTGTCCGGGTGTATCGAGGAGATTTACCTGAAAGCCCTGATACTCAAATTGCAACACCGTCGAGGTAATCGAAATCCCCCGTTGTTTCTCCATCTCCATCCAGTCAGAAGTTGCCTTACGTTGATCGCGTCTGGCTTTGACTGCACCCGCTTCATGAATCGCCCCCCCGTACAGCAAGAGTTTCTCTGTTAGGGTAGTTTTCCCCGCGTCAGGGTGCGAAATGATCGCGAAATTACGCCGATGTTCGACGGCAGTTTCGAGTTCGGTTTGAAGCTGGGTTTGAAGTTCGGTGGACATGGGGGAGGTTGCGTAAAGCTTAGTCTCTGATTATAACTTGACTGACTCCGATCGGCTGGTTAGGGTAATCCACCAGTAGATCCTCACCTCAAACCGGTTGCCAGAGAGATCGATCTGCATTTGGCGGTACTAAAATCCAAAGGCTATTAGGAATCACCCGAAAACTCATCGGTGTCGTACCGAGGTAATCTCCATCCACTTGCACGGGTAAAGCCTTACCGCGTTTGCCACGAATTTCGACTTGCTTGGCTTGATAGTATTTTACTAGCGGATCGCGGTTGTAGTGACGGGCAAAAATCGAAATTAACCGTCGCGGTGCAGACAACATCCCTTGCCCTTTAATCACGCACACATCTAGTAAACCATCATCGATCGTCGCATGGGCGGTAATTTTGACGACACCACCATAGAGTTGACTGTTACCAATAATCACCATCAAGATTTTACCTCGCACCCGCCGACCATCGATCCGCAATTTGAGGCGGACACCGCGAAAATTCCAGGCAACTTGAATTGCTTGTTTAATATACGCGATCGCACCTAGTAATTTCTTCTCTTCTGAGCGCACCGTCGCCGTCACGGCGGCATCAAAGCCGATGCCAGCCATCAGGAGGAAATGACGATTTCCAGCCATGCCCACGTCAATTTTGGTCAATTCAGATTTAGATAGACTTTCGGCAGCTTTGAGGAGATCCATCGATAAGCCCATTTCTCGCGCCCAAATATTCACGGTACCCAAGGGTAATGTACCCAGAGCGGTAGCGGTTCCTACTAAGCCATTCATCACCTCGTTAACCGTGCCATCCCCACCGGCGGCAATGACGGCGTTATAACCAGCTTGCGCGGCTTGTGCGGCTTTGGTAGTCGCATCGCCTGGTGCGGTAGTGGCGGCGATTTGGACTTGCCAGCCACGATCGCGCCACAAATTTGCGACTCGATCGAGTGTATTCTTGAGGTTGGATGATTGTCCTGCGGTGGGATTGTAGATAATGAGGACTTGCAGGTGGGGATTTAGACTAGCACGCATTTAAGAAGTTTTTTTTGAACCGCAACAGGCGCAGAGGACACGGAGGTTGGATAATAGAGACGTTCGGATCTGCTAAATAAATCTAGATTTTTAGCTGTAATTATTAATTTTTCGATATGTCTGATTTTTTGTTAGAAGTCGGTACTGAAGATCTACCCGCAGGGTTTGTCAGCGATGCGATTCGGCAGTGGGAAAAGATGATCCCGGCGAGTTTGGCGGCTGAGGCTTTGACTAATCAGGGAGTACAGATCTATGGTACACCACGTCGTCTGTCGATTATTGTTACCAATCTACCCGATCGCCAGCTCGATCGGGTGGAGGAAATCAAAGGTCCTCCCGCCGCAGCCGCTTACAAGGATGGCGTACCGACTCCCGCAGCGGTAGGGTTTGCCAAGAAGCAAGGCGTGGATGTCGCCAGTCTCGAATTGCGTCCGACGGATAAGGGTGAATTTATTTTTATCACCAAAACGATCGCGGGGCGAGATACTAGAGACATTCTGACGGAGTTAATCCCGCAGTGGATTTTCAAATTAGAAGGCAAACGGTTGATGCGATGGGCAAATGGAGAGTTAAAATTTCCGCGTCCGATTCGCTGGCTGGTGGCATTATGGAATGAAACCATTTTACCGATCGAAATCGTTAATGGTGAGGATATCGTCACCAGCGATCGCATTTCCCAAACTCATCGCGTCCTCCATCCCAAACCAGTTTCCGTCGTTTCAGCCGCTCAGTATTTAAAAACCTTAGCAGATGGGTTTGTAAATGTAGACCAAAACCAACGCAAAACCGATATTCAGCAACAGATCCAAGCTGCGGCAACGAAAATGGGCGGGGTAGCGGAAATTTATCCCGATTTACTCGCAGAAGTAGTCAATCTAGTCGAATATCCAACTGCTGTAGTCGGTAAGTTCGATGATGAGTTTCTCAACTTACCACCGGAAGTAATTACCACCGTCATGGTGACGCATCAGCGATATTTCCCGATCTTTACAGATGCAAGTAAGCAAAAATTATTACCAAACTTTATCACGATCTCCAATGGCGATCCAGCTAAATCAGAGATTATCGCTGCCGGAAATGGGCGAGTCGTGCGGGCGAGATTAGCTGACGGGCAATATTTTTATAGTGCCGACTTAGCACAACCTTTAGCCGACTATCTCCCCAAACTAGAAACTGTCACTTTTCAAGCCGATTTAGGATCGGTAAAATTGAAAGTCGATCGGATTGTAACCAATGCTAACTCGATCGCGACACAATTACATCTAAATCCTACCGACTGTCAAAATATTGCTCGGGCAGCATTATTATGTAAAGCCGATCTCGTCACCCAAATGGTGGGCGAGTTTCCCGAACTCCAGGGGATCATGGGATCTAAATACGCGATCGCCAATGGTGAAACATCTGAAGTAGCAACCGCAATTGTCGAGCATTATTTACCCCGCAATGCCGAAGATAACTTACCCCAAACTCTCACCGGACAAATCGTTGGCATTGCCGATCGGTTGGATACATTAGTTTGTATCTTTGGATTAGGGATGCTACCAACAGGTTCATCCGATCCCTTCGCCCTCCGACGAGCGGCAAATGCAATCGTCAATATTGTCTGGAATGCCAACTTAGGCATCAATCTAGAACGACTAATCGATCGGATCGTCACCGAATTCGGTCAGATTAGAACCCAAGTAAATACCGCCGAACTCACCCAACAATTACAAGACTTCTTCATTCAAAGACTGCGAAACTTACTCCAAGAAGATCGTCATATCGATTACGATCTCGTCAACGCTGTCTTAGGTGAAAACGACCCTGAATATACCCAACGCGCACTAACAGACTTACTCGATACACGCGATCGAGCCGTATTCCTGCAACAGATTCGCGATAACGGTACCTTAGAAAATATTTATGCGACTGTCAATCGATCGAGTAAATTAGCCGCCCAAGGAAACCTCAACACCCAACAATTAGCACCCACCCAAGTAGTCGAAACCAACCTCTTCCAAAAATCCTCAGAGCAAGCCGTCTACGATGGTTTAATTGCCCTAGAACCCCAGACAAAAGCCGCGCAATCCTCCCGTAACTATCAACAGCTTATCGATGCTCTAGGGCAGCTTACACCCGCAATTAGCAGCTTCTTTGATGGGGAGGATAGCGTCTTAGTAATGGACTCGAATCCAGAAATTAAAACTAACCGTCTCAATCTATTAGGCTTAGTTCGCAATCATGCGAGAGTGTTAGCTGATTTTGGGGCAATTGTTAAGTAGTAGACAATTCGTAGGTTGACAAGCCCCCTGTTTGAGGTACTGCGAAGATCTTTACCCCAGCCCTCCCCTTATCGAACCCATTGGAGATCTTTTGAGGATGAATCGATCGACAGATGTTGGTGAGGATGGGCAGGTGCTTCGTACAATCGCGCTGATGAACCTCAGCGCGATTGCATCCGATTTGTTCTAATTTAGTAGTGCTTGGCGGAAACTTTTAGCATCAACCCAAAAGTCATTGTTGATATTCAAAAGTTGGGTGTACAAAATATTCATCATTGGTGCAATTGGTATTCGGTGGACTGGAAAACTCTCCGTTCCAGTAGATTTCATCATCGCCAATTGCTAATCATCTTAGCAGGTCAACTAGGAATCCTCATTCCAGGGAGCAACGTGCGCTCGATCTGTTCGCTGAGTTTTGTTAAGCTATTTTCCCTTGTTCAGTTTACGGCGGCGCATTTTTGCGGCAAGGGTGGCTTTATCTACCGGAAAGCCAGCCATCGGGATTTCTTGATATTGACGCTCTGCTTCTAATTTCTTTAACTCGGTATAATCTACCCATTGGATGCAATTAACCGGACAAGTATCGATCGCTTCTTGGATCGTATCTTCGAGATCGCCATCTTGACGCACTACCCTCGCTCTCCCGTGTTCTGGCTCGATAAAAAATGTATTCCGCGCGGTATGAGCGCAGTGGAGACAACCGATACATGTCATCTCGTCTACGTATACGCCCTTTTGTCGCCATACCCCACCAAGTTCCGGCTCGAACCCAGATCGATCTTCGGCATCGCGCAGGAAGCCGCCTAGCTCTGGCTCGAAACCAGATTGGTTCTCATCTAATGGTGGTGGGGTAAAAGCAGCCATAATTTAGGTACTCCAGCGTTGGACTACGAGTTTGATCGATCCATCATTTTGATTGCGTTCTTCGGCGACTTGGAAACCTTGTTTGGTGGCTTCGGTCAACACTGTATGATAAGCATAACGTTGAGTGACTTGGCTGAGGAAGCGATCGACCGACCAATTTTGTTGCCAGAATTGCAAGTCAGCAACTAATTCGTACTCATTATCACCATTGCTACTAAAGCCGATATCATAGCCATTTTCCTGCTCGATAATCACGGCGGCGGTACGAGTATCGCCTTGATAGCCGCGTACTGGCTGCGAACCAGTTTTCCAGTCGATACCCAGATCGGTAAGTGCTGCGGTGAGGGATTCTACATTCCGAATCTTGGTTTTGATATTGCTAAAGTGTGACATATTAAGTGTGGATGGTAATGGGTGAATAATTAGTAATTAATAACTATTTGCTGTGGCACTACCAAGTAGCTTGAGTAGTTGCAGCAGCACTTAGTTCGAGATTTTGGGTGAAATATTCGGCAGTTTGTGCTTGGCTGACCACATGACCTAGTTCGGATTCGATCGCTGCGGTTACTACAGTGCAAGACTGACCCACTACACCAGTGACCTTTTCATGCACTCGCCCATCCGGGTAGATGATAAACTCTAGCGTCTCCATGCTCATAGATGATATAAGTGCTCCAATTGATGACGATCGTTAAGTTTAATTATATTTAGTCTGAGCGAAATAGTTTAGACCCGATCGGTAGATGACACGATCGTCATATTTAGATCTCCAGCAGCATCGATCGTCAATAACGAGCAATGCGGACTAAAACTTGGCAAAAGTTATTATTTGGTAAAGTTATTCTTGCATTATAAGTAAGTTTCTGTTTTCTGAGGCGGTACATCAAGTTTCGTAAACTTTAGATCTGCGCCCCTCCAGATTACTTATGGATACCAGATTGTTTCTACCTGTCGTGCTAGGACTTCAGCTTGAGATCGATAATCATGACGCTCGTTGTTGGTGCCGACGATAACTGTCACATGACCGAGTTTGCGGCCGATCCTCGACTCCTTCTGATACCAGTGAACGTGGGCATTGGGGATCGATGATATCTGCTGGCGTTTGTCTGTATAATCGCTGTGAGTATCTTCATAGCCCAATAAATTTATCATTACCGCACCGCCACAGGTGAGTTCGGTACTCCCCAAAGGTAAACCCGCAACCGCTCGAATCAGTTGACTAAACTGAGATGTGGCGCAGGCTTCGATGGTGAGATGTCCAGAATTATGGGTACGGGGAGCAATTTCGTTAACCAATACTCTGCCGTCCGCAGTGAGAAATAATTCGATCCCAAAGACACCAACTGCGTCTAGACTGACTAGTAATTTGGACGCGATCGAGTTGCAAGTTGCCACGATCTCAGTTGGCAAGTCATCGAGAGTAAATACCCGCCGACATACTTGGTCTTCTTGTTGAGTTTCTAGGATCGGATAAGTAATTACTTCACCATTGACACCTCTAGCGGCGATGACGGCTAACTCGCGATCGAATTTGACAAATTCCTCAATCAGAAACGGCGTGTCTGGATGGCGATGATAGAGGTCTGCTAGGGCTGATGGATCTTTGATGATAAATGTCCCCTGTCCGTCGTAACCATTGCGTCTGGCTTTGACGACGACGGGAAATTTAAACCCTGGGGATAATTCTGGCTGTTCTAGTACGGCAAATTTGGGCACTGGCAGCCCTAAATCGCGCAGGTAGCAGCGTTGAGTATATTTATCTAGTAATGGAGCTAGAGCTGATAATGGCGGCAGAAATACAACATTATCTCGCTGGGCAAGTTTGCCCAATCCGTCTAAATCGACGAACTCATTTTCAAAGGTAATTACGTCGCATTTAGTCGCTAGTGCTGCGGTAGCGGCGACATCATCGACATCTGCCAGTACCGTTTCTGCCGCCAAACTAACGGCGACATCATGATGATGGGGGGTTTGGATAACTAATTCTAGCTCCAATGATTGGGCGGCACTAGCCATCATCCAGGCTAGTTGTCCGCCGCCAATTACACCAATTCGTTTCATTGCTAATCTAAATCTAACTCAATCCTGTTCGTTGCTAAAGAGCGAGTAGCGCAGATCTACCCACCCCGTCCTTCGGACACCCCTGTCTTGAAAAGGTGCTTTACTTGCCTGTACCACCGTATCGTCCCGCCTTTGTTTCTAAGGCGGTGGAACGAACCCAATCGGGGGAAACCCCAAGATTCTCCTTTGGAGCATCTGAGCCGACATAAACGTCGTCTAATGGATGAAAGAAACTTTGTTTGGGCGTGTTGGGTTTCATTCTTCAACCCAACCTACAGATCTTTGCTTTGGTTGGGCGTGTTGGGTTTCGCTCTGCTCTACCCAACCTACAGATCCTTGTACTGAGCCAATTATAGGTTAAGTTCCTTAGAAGAGGCTCGCGGGAACGCACTTTTCGCTCCTTGGAGGGGATGTTTGTCTAAGCCGAGACTATAAATTATTTACAGGCGAGAGAGTCGCGTGTCGCGATCCCAGTTTTGGGATTGGTACCAGTGGCGATCTTGCAGAGTTCTTTTTGTTGTAGCTTACCTAAGATCGCGTCTGAAAAGTCTGCGCCAGCAATGTTGACATTTGTAAATGTCGATCTTAGCATCATCGCCTCAGTGAACACCGCATCGCTCAAATCGGCACCAACAAACCGAACTTGATCTAGTAAACCTTGCGACAGATTTGCACCGTGGAGATTTGTCCGGTTGAGGGTTGATGAACTGATGACCACGCCCGTGAGGTCTGCGCCAGCAAAATTGGTATCATCGAGCTTGGCGGTGGTGAATACTGCCGTTTTGAGATCTTTGCCTGAAAAATCTTGACCGTTTAGTTCGGCGTTGTCGTAGGAGAGTGATGGCTTGTATTGAGAGGTACCTCCCGCCGCAATCGCATGACCGGGAAAGAAGGTTAGGATCGAAGCAAGGATTAAGGCGATAATAGTAGGCATATTTTCAGGCAAACAGTTGGGCGGCGACCGCAAGGTAGGAAGGATCGAATCTCGGCAAGTGAGCTTGAGCCAGATTTTTACAATCCTTAACATGGTCAGTTTATCGCAAAAGTAGGACTGGCGATCGCCTCTGTCACGTTTGGATGGGGTTGGTGCTAACCCGTCGATCTCATCGCCAGCTCTGATTTTCCATCCCCCGATTTCATCTCTACAAGTACTAGTCAATATGTTGAAGTTACTGATTAACTGGGTTCTAAATGCGATCGCGTTTTTGATTACACAACGGATTATCGACTATATTTTGCCAGGACAGTTTCGGCTGCGAGATGTTGTCACGGCTCTGATTGCGGCTTTAGTATTAGGTTTGATTAATAGTACGGTAAGTCCGATCCTCAAATTTCTCACATTCCCTTTGACAATTATCACCTTGGGAATATCTTCACTGGCGATCAATGTGCTCTGTTTGATGTTTGTTTCGTGGTATGTACCGGGATTTTTTATTGGGGGGATCGTCCCGGCAATTGCTGGATCGATCGTACTGTCGATCGTGTCAACATTACTACATTGGTTCGTCAAGTAGACTGTTCGATCGAATCTCTAGATTTGAGCCTCACATCATTTAGTTAGATGGTCATCGCACCAGGCTTGAGGCGATCTAAGATCCAAAATCCGATCGAGTATAGTAATAATCCGAGGAAGGTTCCAGAAATACCACCAATTAGTGCTCTAACACAGACCTCAGCAAAGGTTTCACCAATAAAATGATGAGCTTCGATCGCGAAAGTCGCGAGTCCAAAGGCAGATAAACCAGTTGAGATAATTGTCAAGCCTCGCCAGCTAGGTGTCAATGTCTCGGTTTGGTAACGATATTTAGTACGATTTAGCCACTTAAACAACCATACGCCCAGAGCAACTAAACCAAAAAGACTACTACTACATTGAAATAGTTGATAGATTGATAACCAGCCAAAATAAAATTGACTGAGCTGAGAATGTGTAAATAAGGAGCTAGTATGGTGCGTAAACCGATCCCAAGTTAGATGGCTGACAGCTCCCAGAATTATTGATATCACAACATTAGTAATATTCACTAATTTAAGTGAAAAATGACTTGTTGGAACTGGAAAATGTCGAGCTAATTGCTGGGGAATTAGAGCTAGACAAGGACGGATCAAAATGTACCGACTAATTAATAACAACCCGATCGAATAAGGCACTCCTTCAGTTAATATTCCCGGTAGAGTATGTCCGACTGATTTAATCGGGTGTAATGACAGGAAGTAATTTAGATCGGGAACTATCGAGCCAATTATCAAACTTGGTAAGTCTAACCTACGTCCAGAGCCAAACCAAATTGGAGCGGCGGCGATGGGATGGGCGAAAGTAAACGGCATACATAATCTTATCGATCGAGGTGTGGTAAACAGATTGCCAATATTTTCAATCCGAACTTATTTCGGCTAAGGCTGAGTAAACTTGACGCTGCTCGAATAACTCCAAGAGATGACCATCGATCTTACCAGCGGCGGCTTCTTGATGTAAGATCGTTAGAGTTCGATCGAGTGATAAACGCGGCTTGTAAGGTCGATCGCTGGCGGTAAGAGCATCATAAATATCGGCGATCGTCATTATCTGCGATTGGACTGGAATTTCGGCGGCGGTTAACCCTTGAGGATAACCACTACCGTCTAATTTTTCATGGTGGGAACCAGCAATTTTGGGGACATCTCGCAGATGTTTCGTCCAGGGAATTTTGCAGAGGAAATCATAGGTGTGACTGACATGTGATTCGACGATTAAGCGTTCGGTGACGGTGAGTGAGCCTCTGGGAATTAGGAGTTGTTCGATCTCAGATGGGGTAAGTAGAGGTTGGTAATTGCCATCGAAATCTCGGTATGTATATTGGGCTA
>JBBRVB010000087.1:0-11982 GCA_038247275.1 Chroococcales cyanobacterium | reverse complement strand
TTGCAATCTCCCATCATCCGTCAGCAACACCAAACCCTCACTATCCCAATCCAGTCTCCCAACCGGATATACATCAGGGACGGGAATATAGTCTTTGAGTGTCTGTCTGCCGCCCTCGTCTGTAAACTGACTCAGGACACCGTAAGGTTTGTAAAAAAGGATGTAACGCAAGTTAGGTTTTAGGTTTTAGGCTTGAGGTTTTAGGTGTTAGACAATTTTACTAAGCTGAACTTCATCCGCGAAACTCGCTGTCTGAGTGAATTCAAATGGCCCAGCGATCGATCCCCAGACATGTTCGTCGGTGACAATATCGCGACCGCGATCGAGGCTGATGAGCTTATGAGCGTCGATTTCAAAGCTATTGTCCAAATAGGTATCTTTACCATTTCTGTTGACCTTGCAGCCCTTTCCAGGCTCCACATAGCCTTTAAATGTACTCCCCGTCCACTCGGTAATCATCGTGCAACCGGGCATTTTGATAATCTTGTCGCGGGTGAGTTGTTCAAACATTTCTGGCTTCCGAGCGGCTCCATGAAATTCGGCTTCAGGATCGATCGTGTAGTGTTCGATTTCAATCCGTTCATTCACGATAACAAAATTCAGTACTCGCAAGCGATAGGGATTGTGCAGCATAAAATCATAAGCCTGTTCGAGAAACAAACTCATCCCACCAAATAACTCATACGGTAACGGACGCATACACACCCGAATATGAGCAAAAAATGGCGGATTTTCATAAGCTTGAGCTTGATTGCTAAAATCTCCAGCCATCCAGCGTACCAAGGTAGGAATATCTGTAGAATGAGTCATAGTGGAGGTTAGATGTTAATTACTGTCAATTTTACTAGAACCGTGTCCTTCTATTTTCGCAACTTATGACCCAATTAGCATCGCTGCGGCTAGTTTCACTCTTGCCTAGTGCCACGGAAATTATCGCTTGTTTGGGATTGACGGAGCAACTAGTCGGAATTTCCCATGAGTGTGACTATCCGCCAGAGATTAAAAATCGTGCAGTCTGCACCTCCGCTCGACTTTCGATCCATCAGTCGAGTGGTGAGATTCATCAAGAAGTAGACAAATTACTGGCTGCTGCTGCGAGTATCTACGAAATTAATCTCGACGAGCTGACTAGATTAAAGCCTACTCACATTATCACCCAAGACCAATGTGATGTTTGCGCTGTGAGCTTTCCTGAAGTAGAAAAAGCAGTTGCGAAATTAACCAATAGTCATCCCCAGATTATCTCACTTCAGCCCGACACGATCGCGGATGTCTGGGCAGATATCCAACGAGTTGGCGAAACTCTCCAAGTTGACTGGAAACCAATTGTATCTGCACTTAAATCCAGAGTTAACACCTGTCAAACTCAGTGCGAAAGTCTCCTCGCCAATCCGCCACGAGTCGCTTGTATCGAGTGGACAGATCCGTTAATGTTAGCTGGAAATTGGATTCCCGAACTTGTTGAGATAGCTGGTGGTAAACCGATTGGTGGAGTCACCGGACAACATTCCCCCCGCATTAGTTGGGATGAATTAATCGCAGCAGATCCCGATACGATTATTTTTATGCCCTGTGGTTTCGATCTAGACAGAACTCGCATCGAAGCACAACCACTGACAAAACATCCCCAGTGGGAAAAGCTCAAAGCAGTCCAATTAGGTCGAGTCTACATCACTGATGGTAATGCTTATTTCAATCGTCCTGGCCCCAGACTAGTAGAATCTCTAGAAATCCTAACCGAAATTCTCAATCCTGAAGTCTGTAATTACGGTCATCATGGGAATGGGTGGATGAAAATACATGAATGATCTGCCACCAGCATGGCTACAAGGTATTAATGAGTTTAATACTGGGGAATATTACGCTTGTCATGATACGCTCGAAGCGTTGTGGATGGACTCGATCGATCCAGATAAAAAGTTCTATCAAGGTGTGCTGCAAATCGCTGTCGCTTGCTACCATCTTCACAATCGTAATTGGCGCGGCGCGGTAACTTTACTCGGCGAAGGGATCGGAAAATTACCCTATTATCAGCCAGTATATGCTGGGATTGATGTTGATAGATTGATTCAAGATAGTAGTAATCTGTTACAGACTTTACAATCGATCGGGATTGATGGTGTGGGTGATTTTGTCGATCGATTAGCTCAAGATTCAAGCATTTTGCCCGGGGTTCATTTGGCTTTAACTGATGTTACCGATTAGATCGGGTTCATAGTTTACCGTGAACCCGATCTAAGCATAATTAAGTATTACTATCAGATTTACTATTTACAGCCTCAGCCGCTTCAATTTGGCTGGAAGACTTGACCGCAGTTTCGATCGCGTCTACTTCTTTTTTGAACTCAGACTGAAAATCATTTGATGCTTCTTGGAAACCTTTGAGTGCTTTGCCTAGACTCTTACCGATTTCTGGTAACTTCTTGGGGCCAAATACCAATAATACGACAACAGCGATCGCGATAGTTTCCGGTAAACCGATCCCAAAAAAGTTCATAATCTTGTTCCTTCCAAATGCTCTGGTTATATACCAGCTTTATATCATTACTGTATCTAAGCTCGATCGACTAAGACCATTTTAATTCTTACCATCTCGATCTACTAGTTGCCAACCATCAATTATTAATTAATTTAGATCGCAGCCTTGCTAACGATCGATCCTCAATGATTAATTATTAATCGTTAACTATTAATTAATCCAGTGGCGATCGATCGGGTATGGGGTAGAGTAAATCTCTTTACTACAACGAAAGGATCGCCTTTAGTCAGCCACCCCATCCAGTCACGATCGATGCTATTGTCCGTTGCCGCCGCCGCTCCAGTCAACAGAAAAACTATCTAGAACTAGAGAGTTGTTGTAGATTTGGAGAATAATGAGTAAAAAGACCGCAAATAAGAGCATGAATACGCCCATAACTGGGGTAGTGCCCCAACCAGGAACGACTTTACCATATTCAGCATTCAGAGGTCTAAGCAGATCTCCTAATTTAGTACGTTGTGCCATGCTTCACCGATGATGTTGTGTAAATACTATTATATATGCGGGGTGGAAACATTCCACATCCCCAGTGTACCAAACAAAATTCTAGTTTTGGACAACCGATCCCGTTCGAGATTTTCAGGAGGGATGTTCGATGCTAGCGGACGATCGATCGACCTGAATCTAGAAATGATATCGCTCGATCGCCAGATATTTCGGTAAATTTTTGTAAAATTCACTAATATTGTAAGAGAAGCAATCTCCTTAAATTAAAATAAACATGGAATCTGCAACAATCCTTAGCATTACGTTAGGTGCAGCGGTAATCCTTACTACTGCCTACGGTCTGTATATGTCGTTTGGCTCTCCAGCTAAACAATTGTCCGATCCCTTCGACGATCATGAAGACTAAATTTAGTTGAAAGTTGACAGCGAAAATTAGGGTGGGCAATGCCCACCGTTTGAGTTTCATCAGTTTAAAACGTTTTTTGGATGTTTCGCTCTAGGCGATCGCCGCAGACTTAGATAGTAGGGGAAAACCTAACTTTTCGCGCTGGGCGAGATAGAGATGTGCCACTTGTCGCGCTAACCCGCGCACTTTGCCGATGTACCGCGTCCGCTCGGTGACTGAAATTACACCCCGAGCATCGAGCATGTTGAAAGTATGAGAGCATTTGAGGACATAATCCAAGCTCGGCATCACCAAGCCTCTGGCAATCAGTTGTTCGGCTTCCTGTTGGTAGAGATCGAATAGGGTAAATAATAATTCGGGATTGGATGCTTCAAAATTGTAGGTAGATTGCTCGATTTCGGATTGGAGATAGATATCTGCATAAGTAAGGGTGTCGTTCCATTTGATTTTGGCAAAGGAATCCACATCTTGCAGATACATACATAGCCGCTCCAAGCCATAGGTAATCTCGATCGAGACTGGACGGCAATCGATCCCGCCACACTGCTGGAAGTAGGTAAATTGGGTGACTTCCATGCCATCTAGCCAAACTTCCCAACCGACTCCCCACGCCCCCATCGCGGCATCTTCCCAGTTATCTTCGACAAACCGGATATCATGATCTTCTGGTTTGATGCCCACGGCGCGGAGTGAATCTAGATATACGTCCTGGATGTGATCTGGAGACGGTTTGATCAGGACTTGATATTGGTAATACTGTTGATAACGGTTGGGATTTTGACCGTAACGACCATCTCCTGGGCGGCGACAGGGTTCGATGTAGGCAACAGACCAGGGTTCGGGACCGATCGAACGCAAGAAGGTATGATGGCTTTTGGTAGCGGCACCTTTCTCGGTATCATAGGCTTGAACGATCGAACAGCCTTGTGTACTCCAGAATTGATTGAGAGTAGCGACGACAGATTGAAAATTCATCTGGGGTTAAAGAGTTGAGAGTTGGGAGCACTAGCCACATCCAAGCAATCTGAAACATCAAGCGCAGGCTAATTCAGAGTTAGGAGTTGGCAGCGGAAACGGTTTCTACCAGCAATGTCATCCACGTAATCCGAAAAATCAGACGAATCATGGTCAGAAATTGCTAGAATAGGCTGGCATCAATAATTATGCAAGCAAATGTAACTAAAGTCATTTAGATAGCCCCGATCGCTTAGATAGTAGTTCGAGAGCGGGATTCGGGTATGATGTATTTATCATAGGATTCTGAGATCCACCCGATCGATTCGATCGGTTGGTAACGTATCGACAATTCAGTCTCGAAGATCCCGATTACCATGAGAGGGAGATCGACAAATTTGACTCCGTCCGAAGGCATTTTCTATGAGTTCTGCACAATTTCCCCCCAATCAGCCTCCATCGCATCCAGAGGCTGCAACCAGACCTGCCAAGCCGATCAAACGACCGAAAAGACCAGATCCAGCAGATTATCCACCACTGCCCCCGATGCTACAACTAACGGGGAATACACCAATTCCACCAGCTAGCGAGCCACTCCAGTATCGAGCGATTGGCTTGATTTTAGGTAAGTATCTACCCTCAGCCGAGGAATTCAATCAGGGGATGATGCTAGCGGACGATGGTACCGAAATTGATGCTGTCATTCTCGGTCGAATCATGAGTCTGATCAAAAATCACCTCGATCTCGAACAATCTCATTTATGGGTTGTCTATCCCCGGATTCGCAAAGAAGATAACAAGATCCACGCTCAAATCATGGGGATTTGGGACCCACAATTGCTAATTAAACCATTTGTTGCCACTGAGAATGAAGATGCTCAGAATCTTGAGCTAGCTACTACACTGACCACAATGCCGACGATCGAAACGTTGGGTATTCCAGATAGTTATTTTTCCATTCGTGGTGAAGTGGTTTATCAATCTCGCGAAACCAAAGAGATTTTCGTCAAAATTCGCCAAGCCCCAAAGAAAAAGACGGAAGAAGAGCGATACTTTAAAATCCGCCTGGTTGGGGATCTGCCTCAAAAGCTCGTCGGTAATTTTTGGGACTTTGATGTCGTGCGCGTGGGTAACGATCTCCAGCTCCGTAGTGGTCAGTATGTGGCGACGGTGCGCGCCAAAATGCCCCGTAAAAGCGGTGGTAAACCACCGATCGATGGCGGCAGCCAAAGACTATATAAGAAGCCCTGGGAAGGGGCAGAAGGCAGAGATGCTGCACCTCGCAGCGATGCCGATCGACCGAAGCCTGCGCCGATCAAACGTTCGCCACCACCAAAGTTAGATTTATCCGAGTCATCCTAAGTTACTAGCTACAGGCTGATGATTGTGTTCTTGTCTTGAAAAGGTGCTTTGGCTAAAGTGGCACTGAGGTTTCCTCAGTGCCACTTCAGTCGCCAGCTAACCAGACCACATTAAGTTAGCTCTAGTTAGCTACGACGATCTTCAGCGGCAGTACTCAGCCGTAATCGCACCGACTCCCCATGCGAAAACAGTCCTTCAGCTTGGGTGAGTGCATCGATCGCGTTGCCAACTTTACTCAGTGCCGTGTGAGAGTATTGAATCAAGCTAGAGTGCTTCATAAATGTCTCTACACCCAAAGCCGAAGCATAACGAGCGGCTCCAGATGTCGGCAGCGTATGATTGGGGCCAGCTAGATAGTCCCCGACAGCTTCTGGTGTCGAATCACCCAAGAAAATCGCCCCCGCATGACGGATTTGATTTACCAATGCCCACGGGTCATCAGTTTTGATTTCTAAGTGTTCTGGTGCAAATCGATCGGATAATTCGGCGGCGATTTCGAGCGTATCGACGACGACAATCAAGCCATAATGCGCGATCGATTTCTCGGTTAGTGTCCGGCGGGGATGGTTTTGGAGTTGACTTTCGACCGCAGCTTGAACGGCGGTGGCTAATGGTAAATCGGTAGTAATCAAAATCGATGCTGCCATCGGATCGTGTTCGGCTTGCGCTAACATATCCGCCGCAACGTGAATCGGATTGGCATGTCGATCGGCGATAATCAGGACTTCCGATGGCCCTGCGAGTGAGTCGATCCCAACGGTACCATAGACAAGCTTTTTGGCTAGAGTAACATAGATGTTCCCTGGACCCGTAATGACATCGACCTTCGCAATTGTATCCGTACCGTAGGCTAAAGCCGCGATCGATTGGGCACCACCAACGCGATAAATTTCCTCAACTCCAGCAACCTGAGCAGCGACAAGGACAGCCGGATTGAGATGCTGTTCTGCGCCCGGAGGGGTCACCATCGCGATCTGGGGCACGCCGGCGACTTTAGCCGGAATTGCGTTCATCAGTACCGTGCTGGGGTAGCAAGCCCTTCCTCCAGGCACATAGATACCCGCTCGATCGACCGGATTGTAACGTTTACCCAGTACGATATCATCCGCGCCAAATGTCACCCAGGATTTGGGCACCCTCTGACGGTGAAAAGCTTCAATATTTACCGCCGCAAGTTCGATCGCTTTGAGTAATTCCTTAGACACCTGTTGATAGGCAGCATCCAATTCGGCACCACTGACCCGCAACCGATCGACTGTCAAAGTTTGACCGTCGAATTCAGCCGTATAGTGTAGTAAAGCCTTATCGCCCTGTCGTTTGACCGTCTGGACAATTTCATTAACGGTGGCTTCTTTGTGGACGATCGCATCGTCGTGGGTGCGGGCACTGATGCGCTGCAACTCTTGTTGCGCTTCAGTCTGCTGAGTGATGATTCGCAGCATGGTTGAAAAATGCCAATTATCAAAAGGTGGAACGATCGGGGGTCTGTGGGGACAGTTTATCCTTGGCGACCTGATATGTTATAGCTTAGCGCGATTTTTAGCAGGCGGGGCAATCCAGATTGCGCTTCACTAGTAGTTTAGCGTCAGTTTCTACTGCTGTTGACATTACCTCAATTTTTCTTGCCAAACTTTCGTTGTAAATCTGCCAGTGTTGCTGGTTGACTGGATTCTGGCTGTATCGATTGCGTCTTTGGTAATATTTTTGCTGGTTTAGTCGATGGCGATGGCTTGGGCTGGTTACTACGTGCGGCTGGTGGCGGTGATGGGCGATCGCGATTTGGCTCGATGCCAGTTTTCATGGTCAAACTCACACGCTTGAGTTGAGCATTGACTTCTAGTACCTTGACCTTGACGACTTGACCGACTTTAACAACTTGATTGGGATCGCTGACAAAATTATCAGATAGCTGAGAAATATGCACCAGTCCATCTTGATGTACCCCGATGTCTACAAAGGCTCCAAAGTTGGCTACATTGGTCACTGTTCCCTCCAATTCCATCCCGACTTCTAAATCGGTGATTTCTTGAATGCCTGCCTTAAAGGTGGCATATTTAAACTCTGCACGCGGGTCGCGTCCGGGTTTTTCGAGTTCGTTGATGATATCGCGGAGGGTGGGTTCGCCGATGGTATCGGTAATGTACTTGTTCAGATCTACTTGTTTGAGCTGCGAACCTAATTTAGTTGGCTCAGTTAGGGGAATATTGACATCCTTAGCGATCGCTGCCAAAATCGGGTAACTTTCAGGATGGACGGCGGTATTGTCTAGCGGATTTTCGCCATCGCGGATGCGGAGGAAACCAGCCGCCTGTTCGTAAGCTTTCGGCCCTAATTTGGCAACTTTGAGCAGTTGCTTGCGGTTTTTAAAAGCTCCATGCTCGTTCCGATAGGCGATGATGTTGTTAGCAACTGCGGGAGATAAACCAGAGACAAATGTCAGGAGTTCTTTGGATGCAGTATTGAGATCTACGCCAACAAAGTTAACGCAGCTCTCGACAGTATCATCGAGTTTTTTCCTGAGTAGTTTTTGGTCTACGTCGTGTTGATATTGCCCGACACCGATCGATTTGGGATCGATTTTTACTAGTTCGGCGAGGGGATCTTGTAAGCGTCTGCCGATGCTAATTGCCCCGCGCACGGTAATATCGAGATCTGGAAATTCCGAAATCGCTACATCGCTGGCTGAATAAATCGATGCGCCCGATTCATTCACCATTACTTTAATCGGTTTCGGTTCGATCTCGGCGATCGTTTCGATCACAAATTGGTCAGTTTCGCGTCCGGCGGTACCATTTCCGATCGCGATTAATTCGATCTGATATTTTTTAATAAACTGCCTAACTGTATTGGCAGCTTGTTGGCGTTGATTGGCAGCTTGATGGGGGAATACTGCTTCATAAGCCAGATATTTACCTGTCTCTGATAATACCGCAACTTTACAGCCACTGCGGAAGCCAGGATCGATCGCGAGTGTCGGTTTCATCCCGGCTGGTGCTGATAATAATAACTCGCGGAGATTGGTTTCAAAATTAGAAATCGAGCCAATATCTGCCTGTAGTTTACATTCAGCTCTGACTTCATTTACCAGCGATGTCTTCATTAACCGATTGAAAGCATCCTTAAGCATCGATCGATAAAATTCTCGAATTGCAGTTATTTTAGTCTTAATCTCTTGTGCGGCTAAATATTCACAGATATCATCTTCACTAAATTCTAATTCTAGACTCAGCACCTTCTCTGTTTCGCCTCGAAATAAAGCGAGTAAATTATGTGGTGCAACTTTACTCACATGTGCCGTATACTTCCGGTACATCTCAAACTTAGTCGAACCTTCAGCCACATCATCTTTAATTTTCGATCTAAACTGACCTTCTGACTGAATATATTCACGAATATAAGCACGTAAATTTGCTTTATCAGCAGTTGATTCAGCGATGATATCTGAGGCTCCTGCTAGAGCTTCGGTGGCTGTCTTGACACCCTTTTCTTCGTCGATATATTTAGCTGCTTCGGGTTCTAATTCTATCGGCTTGGCACTGGCATTATTTAGAGATCGTATCAATTCAGCTAGCGGCTCTAATCCTTTCTCTCTAGCAATTGTCGCTCTTGTGCGCCGTTTGGGCTTGTAGGGTAGATATAGATCTTCTAGTTCAGTTTTTGACAGACAGCTTTCAATCTTCGCGCGTAATTCTGGCGTTAGTTTATCTTGAGACTCGATCGAACTCAGAATACTCTCTTTCCGCGCTGATAGTTCTGTTAGGTATATAAATCTCTCTTCGAGTTCCCGCAACACGATCTCATTCATCTCATCGGTGCGCTCTTTCCGATACCTAGCAATAAAGGGAATCGTCGCTCCTTCAGCAAATAAATCTAGAACATTTTGAACGATATTCGGATTTAGGTCGAGTTCGGAAGCAATTTGAGCGCGGATGTCTAGCATGAAAAATTATTAATTTAGATGTGTAGGTTGGGTTGAAGAATGAAAACCAACTTCTAGGTTATTATTGAGGTAGTTGGGTAGAGCGAAAGCGAAACCCAACCTACGATTTATCTACTAAGAACTTGAGTTTTTGGGACAGAGCGATCCATAAATAAAATGAGTGGATGTAGAATTAATTCGACCAGACCATCCCAATTCTTGAAGAGATTTTTCCAACTGAACTGGTTCGTGAAAAACCTTCACCACTTGATAAATTCGTCCATCATTGAGTTTTCGTTCTGAATAACCATTTTGATGTAGCGCGATATGATTTGTTGCTGGAGACGTATGGTCGAATAAGCTATCCACAAAGAAAACTCGCCCATTAGGTTTAAGTGAATCTTTCACCATTTGCCAAAAGTCTATAAACCGCTCCGTCGGGACGTGAGATAGCCAAAATCCGAAAAATACCAAGTCAAATTTTTGATTAGGAATCCAGTTAAATAAATCAGCAACTATATATTCTACTGACTCACAATTCACTCTTGCTTGATTCAAAGTAATAACTTCTGGCGAAGCATCCACCGCTGTCAAATGAGTTGCCAAAGATGCTAAATGTTGAGTCCACAAGCCAGTTTCACAAGCTAGCTCGAAAATATCACCAGAAGGTTTAATAGCGCGAAGAAATTCCTCTACTTCAGCAACTTCGGCAACCCATTGTTGCCGATGTGCTTCACCACGATCGTATCTTCCTTGACGAAAAAACCACTCATCATACTCTAAAGCACGCTCACGATAGTACTCAATTTGTTCTTGCAGCAGTTCGGCACTCTCTGACATAGGGGTAATTCGATCTAAAAAATTAAACCCAACATTTCTAGGGCGTTGGTGAGATAGTTGGGTTTCGCTGTCACTCTATCCAACCTCCGAGGGTTATGAGTTAACCCACTTTACTCAAGATTTGAGTGACAACAGACATTTTTAATTGGGTTACCTGTGCGCTAATATTAGCTAATTTGAGACAATAGGAATTCATTAATCACTGTTTGATAACCAATTCCTCGCTGCTTTGCTTCTTCCTTCGCCCAGACTAGAATTTTAGGGTGGAGTCGAATAGAAATCGGCGCATACTTATCTTCTTCCTTGACTGGGCGACCACGCTTTTTCAGGTCGATCCCAAACTGTGCCACCAGCGCAGATCTGAATTCTTGATTTTCTGTTGGTGTAACTCGTCTTGCTCTTTCAAATGGAAACTCAGATTCATGGTTCATAGCTTTGCTGCTCCTTCTTTGTAGCTATTCTCGCACTAATAATTCTAATTTGCTCACCCCGCATCGTAAACACAACGACAACAAGTAAGCCACTTTCCGTTATCCCTATCGCCCACTCTCTTTCTTCACCCTGTGAATGCTGGGTATCTTCTGTAAATAGAAGATCGGGATCGGCGAAAACTGTTACCGCTTCCTCAAATGTGATGCCATGTTTGGCAGCATTGGACTCAGCTTTATTATCGTCCCACTCGAACCGCATTTATAGTATATACCAAAATTACTTGTTGGAACTATTCTACAATGTTATTGAAATGGTGAGAGTTCAAAGAAGAATGAAACCCAACATTTCTGGGATCTTGGTGAGATAGTTGGGTTTCGCTGTCGCTCTACCCAACCGACGATATCTGAATTACCCGACTTTACTCAAAATTTGAGCGACTACGATCATAGTTTCCTCGTAGAGTAAATCGCGTCCCCACCGCTGGAGATACTCAGCGAGTAGATCTTCAGCAGTCCGCTCTGAGAGGGAAGATACTTCCTCTACCCGTGCAGTTTGGGTACCGCCGCGCATTTCCATCTGCATACAACCAGCCACTTCCGAACAGAGGACGGTGATACAGTTGGCTTTAGGATTGGTAGAGTTGAGTCTGACACCCATCAGATCGCCAGGGATCTCACCAACGTTAGCTGTTGGCATTCCAGCTAATTCGGTATGGATCTTGCGTCCGTCGGGATCGACAAAATCCACCTCGCGTAAGTCATAATCGCCACCAGTATGTTTGTAGCTGACGGGTTGCCATTGGAGGCGGCTGGAGAGCCAACCGAGGAACATTAGAGCTTGGGCGGGATTACCTGCTTCATAATTGACATCCACCCGATCGATTTCTGTGATATCTTTGCGACGAGCTGGGGGATCGAAGGCTTCGGCGGTGAGTTCTTGCCAGCCAGCAATTCTGCGCCAGTTGAGGTCGATCACGGGGGTACCGCGATCGAGTATTTCATGCAACTGCAATAATTCAGCTTCGCTAGTTGTAAACTCGGCGGAGTCAAAAATTACCGAATGCGCTCGTGCTGCTAGCTGAAG
>JBBRVB010000086.1:0-11984 GCA_038247275.1 Chroococcales cyanobacterium | reverse complement strand
AGCTGAGATAATCGGGAATATCCTCAAAATACTTGCTCTAAATCGATGGCAAAGTTATCTGACGAAACCTTAACGATGACTTTCCAGCTACTACGTCAACTTTCAGAGGCGATTGAACTAGCCAGTGCAACAGAGTGGATATTTTTCGAGCGGTATGGAGAAACACCAAGAACGATTGGTGAATTAGAGGAATTGCAAAATGCTAGAGAAAGGCTCAATCAGTCTTACTCTCGTCTCAATACCTTGCTGCTGAGAATTTTGGAAGCACAACCGATTGCTGCAAATGCTATGCTAGATTTGTGGGCAAAGGCTATTAATAATGGGCAAGCTAATCTAGAAGCTGCCAATGCCAGTATTCAAGAGATTAAAAGAGGTTGGAACTTGCCGTGATCGATAGATATCCTTATCCAAGTGAAGAAACTCAAAAAACTTGTCTCAACAGGTTGCGGGAGAGTAATCGCCAACTAGAACTATATAATTTGTTCTTAGATGATGCGATCTCTCAAATTGATTCGGAATTACGTCAACAAAAGCGAGAAAGATTATTGCAGAGAGTTCAATCTGCTAATTAGCATAGTGCTAGATCGAAGTCGATCCATTCTTCCCATTCTGTTTTGTTCTCTTCGTAGTAAGGTAGGGCGGCTTCAGCTTGCTGTGCTAAAATACGGCGGCGTTCCTCGATCGATAGTTTGAGAAAAGATCGTCTATCTATGGATTGCGGGTTAGATTCTGAAGCATCGGGGATAATCAGTATTACCTCGATCGTTTGTCCGATCGGAAGATTCGGTAGATCGATCTCTATACGATTGCCTGCTTGAATGGTAGTGGTGATGTAGCGGGTTTGTTTCATGTAAATCGATCGATACTCACTCGATCCTATTTTACTGCTATTACGTTATAACGAGTAGGACAGATCGAGAACTTTCCGTTACAAGCCTCCACAATGCGAACAAAGCTGAGATACCAGTCATATCCTTGAAAATCATTACTGTTATTTAAGTAAAAAAAATTGACGATCGCATTAGACTTAGAAGGAACATTGATTTCTAATGCTTTCAGTCAATTTTACAGACCCAGATTATTTACATTTTTAGAATATTGTCACCAAAAATTAGATCGATAGATCATCTTCACTGCTGTTAGTGAGATACGCTTTCGATCGATCGGGCTTATGGAGACAGGAATTTAGTCTGTTCTTGTCTGCACCAAGCAGAGCGTTAGCAAAACCCAACATTCAAAAATCCAAATTAATAAGAAATACAAAAATTGTTGAAATAAAACATCCTAACTACTGGTAAAATTATCTAATGCAGCATTCGAGTCCCATCGTTAAAAGTCTCAATCATATATATGGACAGACCTATCGGAATTGAACTTTTTGCTGGTGCTGGAGGGATGTCTCTAGGTTTTGAGCAGGCTGGTTTTGATATTGTGGCAGCAGTAGAAATAGATCCGATTCATTGTGCAACGCATGAGTATAACTTTCCTAAAACTGCAACGATTTGCGCCAGTGCGATCGATCTCTCTGGTGATGAAATCCGCCGTATAGCCCAATTAGGAGATCGAGATATCGATGTAGTTTTTGGCGGTGCGCCCTGCCAAGGTTTCTCCTTAATGGGTAAACGAGTTTTTGACGATCCACGCAACCAGCTAGTATTTCATTATGTGCGAATCGTTCGAGAATTAAACCCTAAATATTGTGTATTTGAAAATGTTAAAGGCTTAACTCTTGGTAAACACGCTCAGTTTCTAGATGAGTTAATCGCCGCATTAGGGGACGCTGGTTATGATGTTCTGACACCCTATAGAGTACTAAATGCAGCCGATTATGGCGTACCCCAGGATCGGCGGCGGTTATTTTTAGTGGGTACAAGGCATGGTTTGAAATCACCCAACTATCCAGAACCAAAAAATCATCGAATCACAGTTCAGGAGGCGATCGGCGATTTACCAAATGCCGACAGTTTCGAGATACTTAACCATACAGATAGTGTCTCATTTAAATGGGAGACAACTAGCTCTTATGGTAGAAAATTAAGAGGTTTCGATCGAGATCCTGATGACTATAGCTATCCGCGCAAGTTTTCGATCGATCTCCTGACATGTAGTTCGCGTACCGAACATGCTAAATCTTCCCGCAGTCGATTTGAAGCTACCCTCCCAGGTAAAACCGAGTCAATCAGTCGATTTCGCAAGCTAGAGCCTAATGGTATCTGCAATACATTACGAGCTGGTACTGATAGTGCGAGAGGCGCGCATACATCACCCCGTCCGATTCATCCCTTTTTTGCAAGAGTAATTACAGTCAGGGAAGCTGCTCGATTACATTCTTATCCAGATTGGTTCCGTCTTCATTCAACAAAATGGCATGGATGTCGTCAAATTGGAAATAGTGTGCCGCCACTATTGGCAAGGGCGGTTGCTAGTGAAATTATCAAAGCACAAGAAATCAAACCGTCAAAGCCTAAAAAAACTCTCGATCTGGGTGAAATTCGTTTGTTATCTTTAGATATGAGCAATGCATCAACATATTTTAAAGTACCACGAGACACTATTGCACAGAGAACACGCAAAATATCGGTGAGATCTTGATATCGGCCATTACGGTTTGGGTTTACCATCATCGGTGGTATCGGCACCGAGCCAACGGACGATCGCATGGGCGGAGGGGGATGCTTAGGCTTCACGGGGAAGATGTCCCGACTCGATCGCATCGCGCATCCAGGAGTCATTTTGAGTGAGCTGGAGCGATTTTTCCGGTGAGAGCCAGTAGGCACAACTGTCGCCCAACCAGCCGATTTTGGCAACCCGATCCCGGGCGATCGCATCTTCGTTTTGATGGTGTCTGCGCCCGCGATCGCTAGCTCCTGCTAGATTGGGTGGAGGTTGGAGTTCGATCGTTTCATTCGATATTTCTACTTTACGAAATCCACATTCGATGCTGTGGTTATTCCCCTTCACCAGCTTTTTTGATAATCCGAGATTCCAACCAGATTGGCACGACAATAAATCCGATCGCGATAAATAGCGCGAGGATGGCAAATTTACTTACCCATTCCAATAACTGTTCGAGGGAGACTACTCTGCCGACAAAAAAAGCGAGGGTTGTCATCACCGATGCCCAAGTCACAGCTCCGAGTAAATTGATAGCCAAGAACTTGCCGATGGGCATCTCCACGACACCAGCCATCGGGCTAGAGACGATCCGAATTAAAGGAATAAATCGACCGAAGAAAACCGCTTTTAGCGCATTTTCACTAAACTTTGTCTTAACCTCTTCTAACTGTACCTCCTGAATGCGGAAGATCTTTGAAGCTGCCAAAATCAGCTTCCAGCCACCATACTTGCCCACGAAATAGCCACCGATCCCGCCAATAAAAGCACCCATCGCGGCTGAACCAAGGACGAGCCAATAGTTTAGTTCCCCACTCCCAGCCAAAAAACCACCCACGATCGTAATGGTTTCACCAGGTAATGGAATCCCCAAATTTTCTAACAGAATGCCTACGAAGACAGCGAGATATCCGTATTGACTTGCCAGTGCCTGGATTGTCTCTAGTGATAGGAATTCCATCTATGCCTGAAAGGATATAACTTTACATCTATATATTAACTGAGGAACAGGAATTAGGAGATCTAAATAAAACTGTTTCAACGGTGGGAGTATGTCAAATTTGTTCGAGTTTATCCAACAGAGAGTGAGGTTGCTCCTCTGGAGTTGCTGATGCAGGCAAGTTAAGTTGATGCGCGGGGTTACTCGGATTGATTAGATTCTCTTGTGGCTGGGCATTTTGTTGACTCGTCAACGCAGCGGCAACATTGTTGTTATGAGCGGCGGTAGACCATTCTTTAGCCAGACTGATAATGTCTGAAGGAATCATCACTAGAGTAGTGGTATTATTTTCCGCACCGATTTCTGTCAACATTTGCAATCGTCGCAATTCTAGAGCTGCGGGATTTTGCATCATCTGTTGAGCGGCTTCACTGAGCAATTTAGAAGCTTCTTGCTCGGCTTCAGCCTTAATTAGTCGCGCCCGTTTTTCTCTGGCGGCTTCGGCTTCTTTTGCCATTGCCCGCTGCATCGAAATCGGGATTTCGACATCTTTGAGTTCGACCCGCTCGATCTCTACCCCCCACGGTTCGGTGATTTCATCAACGATTTCTTGCACTTTGGCATTAATTTTATCGCGACCTTGGAGCATTTCATCGAGGCTATGTTGACCGACAATATTTCGTAACGTCGTCATTGAAGCTTGATATACTGCCATCTGGTAGTTTTCTACTCTACTAATTGCCTTCATCGGATCGATAATTCGATAGTAGAGGACAGCATTAATTTTAATTGTGACGCTATCGGCAGTAACTGCCTCTTGAGGGGCGATATCGACAGTTTTGGTACGAATATCTACCTGTACTTTTTGGTCGATAATCGGTATGAGAAAGTATAATCCAGGGCCTTTAATTTGTTGGAAGCGACCTAGATGAAAGATGACTCCCCGCTCGTATTCTCGATCGACTCTAATTGCCGATTTGACGATCGCAGCGATTGCCGCTGCTGCAATAAATATCCCAATCTCGCCCATGATTTTTAGCTAATTAACGATTGATTATGGATAAGATGCTGCACTTGCGGCACACCTGTTGTTATTTTCCCCACAGGTCTTTGTTACCCAAGCGCAGGGGATTTAAGCCCCCACTTTGAGGTGGATTGTTTTTGCGGAGTCTTTGCGGTTATTTTTCCCGTCCATGCAAAAGACCCAAGCAAGGCAGGGGCTTAAATCCCCTGCCTAAAAACTCCGCTGTCAACTGTCAACTGTCAACTGTCAACTGTCAACCGTCCAGTTGTCAAAAAAGGTATGACAGTGAGCGATAGGCGTTGGCGTAGCCTCTGCGTGGGCGTAGCCTTGCCTTTGGTATTAGGCAGACGCTACGCCAACTTTGGCGATACTGAATCCCTAACCCCCAATGCCGATTCTCTGGGCTAACTCTGGACTAAACGGGATAATGATGGCTGCCATCAAGAACAAGGCGATTAAGCCTAGCGCGGCACGAGCATCATTTGGCTCGGTAATTTCATCTAAACTCGGGCGTTCCAATGCCCGTTGGAGAAATCCGACTAGGATCAGCCAATAGAAAATCACTAAATTAGCTGGGTTGAAAAAAGCTACGAATCCCAGAATTACTAAAGTAACCAGAGTACTGCGTTGAGCGGTTTTGCGTCCATAGATCGCCTGCACGACTCTTCCACCATCTAACTGTCCGGCTGGCATCAGGTTGAGGGCATTAATGACCAAACCCAACCACCCGATGATTACCAAAGGATGAATCGAGAGTGTCGGTTGAGTTAGTGTCGTACCTAAAATAATTTTAGCAATAATCCCCACCAAAATCGAACCTTGAAAAAACGGCGAAGGAATCTCCAATCCACTCCCGGAGTGCGATAAGAACAACCCGACAACTAGCATCAGCATCGAGATAATGCCTCCAGTTGCGGGACCAGCCAGCGCGACATCAAACAGGGTCGATCGATCGGGAACTAGCGATTCAAACCGAGTAATCGCACCAAATGAGCCAATTTCTCCGGTGGGGAGGAAGAAGGGCAGACCGATTTTGACCTGACGCATTTGCGCGAGTACTTGATGCCCCATTTCGTGGGCGAGCAGGATCGTCCAAACTCCCAGTGCCAACGGTAGCACTTCTCGCACTCGATCGGGATGCTCGTAAAAATTAAAGCCTAAAAATACCCCCATCGCCTCCAAGCTCGTAGCAATCGTGGCAATTAGCAGCCCTCCAGCAAGAATCTTTTGTCCCACTGTCGCTGGTTGGGGGTCGTTGATACTGGGCAACACGACTACTACCGGCCGATCTTCAGGATCGGCAACCAGAAACAGTCGGTATTTATCACCCAATTTACTCTCAAGCTTATCTGTCAACCGACGATGTACGATGGCGGCATCGCCGCGCAAGTTACCTTTAAAAATTGCCCCCTGCTGATAGGCAAGAGTTTCGGTAGCATAAAAAGTATCGATCCCAAAAATGCCTTTAATACTGCTCAAATCTGCTTCGGGGATTGTGAGCATCTCCATCGCGATCGACAGGACTTGAGCGGCATTCTCGGTGGGTATGACTGACCGTTTACTGGGATCTTGACGCTGACGGTTGCTGAGGCGTTCGGCAAGTTTCAAGGCAACTTCTGGATCTTGGGCGGCTTGGCGGACTTGACTTCCCAACCAAATATATAGACATGTGGAAATGAATAGCAGCAGCAAGATCCCCGCCAGATTGATATAAAACCCAGCAGCTAATGCCCCAAAGCTCAACAACCACGGCACCATCAGCACTGCTGATTGCAGCCATGATAGCGTCCCAAATCTACCCAAGTCTCGATTCCGATAATAACCCCAACCGAGGATACCGAGTGAGATCGCCAGGAGTGCGATTGTTGTTGTATTTGCTGCTGTAATCATTTGTGATAGTTAAATACTGGAAGTAGGTCGCACTTATGGCTCCCTATCTATAGGATGACAGCAATATTCGGTAGCGGCTACTACTAATGCGCTGTTCCATTATTCATTACCAGTTTAACTCGATCGCTCAGACCGATCGAGCGAGTCGGGGTGATGTCCTCAATCTCAGGCTAGTCCTTTATCCAGTTGGGATTCCTAGTGTCATGAATAATTCAGCCCAAGATCGAGATAAACGGCGGACTTCATTCGATCGGATTAGGCGGCAATACGATCGAATGAAGTCCCTGCTATGCCAATGCTGTATTTGCAGATGCGATCGCACTCTCACAGATCCCTGCTGATGGGCGGACTTTAGAAATTCGCCACAGGCGACGCTACGCGAACGCGAATCCACAGCACCAGCAACTTGCCCAGCAAACAATAATTTTGGCTACTGTTTTGGGTGTTCTACTAAAAGCTTTACAGGGTTTGTATATAAGATCGATCGTGACAATAAGTGGTTTGTCAAAGCTGATGGGTGGATGAGTAAATTTAGCAGTTTTTTTTCCACCAGTATTGATGATTTCTAATAACACAGTATCTGGCGATGCCATATCAACATTAGCTTCCGAACAATCGGATTAATTCTGAGATGATTGCCCCGATCGCCATTATTGAATAGACTATTGATATCGAGTTTATTAAATAATATTTATTCAGAATGACAGCCGAACTAATTACTACTCCTCAATCACGGATGGGGATAATTCAGGGCGATATTACTAAATTAACGGTTGATGCGATCGTCAATGCAGCCAATAGTTCTTTGCTGGGTGGCGGTGGTGTAGATGGGGCGATTCATCGCGCGGCTGGTGAAGATCTATTCTTTGAATGTCAGCAACTTAACGGTTGTCCGACGGGTAAGGCGAAGTTAACTGGTGGCTATCAACTGGCGGCTAAGTACATCATCCATGCTGTCGGCCCAACTTGGCGCGGCGGTAAAGCTGGAGAATCTGAACTATTGGCTAGTTGCTATCGTGAGAGTCTCGCTCTAGCTAGCATGTATCAGATTGAGACGATCGCGTTTCCCGCCATTAGTTGTGGGGCTTATGGTTACCCGATCGATCTGGCGGCTCAGGTGGCAATGGAGACGGTGTATACTTTTTTAGAGCAGGATTCATCGATCGCCGGTGTCAGTTTTGTCTGTTTTAGCGATCGCGATTATGATGCCTACGTCGAAGCTTTTGGGATGCTATGACTTGATAATGCTGCGTAATGAATCGAAGAAAGCTGGATAGGATATTGAGGCAGCTTCCGCTCGATGAATTTTAGTTTCACCTTTTGCCATGATGGCGGCGATCGCGAGGCTCATGGCAATCCGATGATCGGTAAAACTATCTAGTTCTGCGCCTACCAAAGAGCCGCCGCCAGTAATTTCCAAACCGTCTGGTCGTTCGGTAATTTTCGCACCCATTTTAGTCAACGCGGCTGCCATTACTTGCAACCTGTCGCTTTCTTTAACTCGTAACTCTTGAGCATCTCTGATGATTGTCGTCCCTTGGGCGAATACTGCGGCTACTGCCAAAATCGGGATCTCATCGATCAGGCAGGGAATCAGATCCCCAGAAATTTCACAAGCTGTTAACTTGCTATATTTGACTCGTAAATCTGCCACGGGTTCGCCAGCAACTTCACGCTGATTTTCCAGGGTAATATCGGCACCCATTAATTCTAAAGCAACTAAAATCCCCGTGCGAGTCGGATTTACGCCGACATTTTCAATATACAACTCCGAACCAGGGACGATCGCGCCAGCTACGAGCCAAAATGCTGCCGAACTAATGTCACCCGGGACGATTACCTGTTGCCCGGTGAGCGTCGGATAACCCGTCACCGTCGCACTATGCGTCTCGGGATCGATGTCTATTTGCGCCCCAAACGCGCGCAACATCCGTTCCGAGTGATCCCGCGAGAGAGCCGGTTCGGTGACCGTGGTGCGCCCGTAAGTCATCAATCCAGCGAGTAAAATTGCCGACTTGACCTGAGCCGATGCGATCGGGGAATGATAATGAATTGGTTGCAATGCTTGTCCCCGCACGGCTAGCGGGGCGAGGGAATTATGCTTACGCCCCCAGATCTGCGCTCCCATTTCCGCCAAGGGTGTGACTACCCGCGACATCGGACGCGATCGCAAGGAGTCATCACCAGTTACCATAAACAAGCGATCGGGATGCGAAGCTAGTATCCCCAACATTAACCGCATCGTCGTCCCCGAATTACCGGCATCGAGGATGTCTACCGGCTCCTGAATTTGTCCCAACCCGATCCCTGTCACCGTGACTAGTTCGGTATTCAACTCCGAAATTTGCGCGCCCATCGCTGTAAAACACGCCGCTGTACTCCGAGGATCTTCACCCAATAATAAGCCCTGAATCGTCGTCTCGCCCTCAGCCAAGGCTCCCAGCATCAAGGCACGATGAGAAATTGATTTATCTCCTGGAATCTGGAGGGTACCTTGCAGGGATATACCTGTCGGCGAGGGTGTAACAGTCAGGCAATGATGACGATCGAGCGGTTGGAGGTTAATCACGATGAATTTAGCGGATAGTCTAAATATTTATTGTACGATGGGCGATCTCGATCGACTTTCAGTAGTGGCAAAACTGTACAAAAATCCCCTCAGTGAGAGGGGATCTTCGTTAGTCATCACCAGCTTATTTACCAACTTTGATGGTGACGCTCTGTTTTTCGCCGAGTTTACCCAATGGCTGGGGTGGTAGCGAATCATGAGCGATAACTAACCCACCAGCATTATTGGTATTAATAGTTACTTGCTTTTGAGCCGTCCAGTTAAATTTCGTCCCAATATTGAGATTACCGGTAAATACTGTTTTGCCATCGATGCCAATTTGTACCCAAGTCGGACTCTTGACGACGATTTCTACTGGAATATCTGGTAGTTGACTTGGTTGAGGTGTCGCTACTGTCGGCGCGACAGCGATCCCCGCTGCTGGTTGCGGCGTTACGACTGCCATCGGATTGGATTGAGACTGCGGCTTGAAGGCAGTATTGATAAAATTAGAAGCCACTACACTCACCCCTAAGATCGCGATCGTGTAGCCCAGATAGACATACACTGGCTTCACCTGGGTGGGGGTGCTAAAGGTAGTTGCTTGGAGCTTGGTAGCCGGATCGAAGGTGGCGGCGGCAGCAGCCCAGTTAGGTACCTGCTGAGAAATTGCCATCCCATCCAAGCCGATACTCTCACCATAGCGTTTGACCATGCCTTTGACATAGACAGGCTCGGGGAGCATTTCAATATGACCTTCTTCGATCGCTTGTACCAGTCGCGGTTGAATACGAGTCCGGGCGGCGATATCCTCGATCGAAAGCTGCTGTTGTTGCCGAATTTGGCGCAAATTCTCACCAATTTTTTGCAAGATTTCGCTTGGCGTTGGTGGTGCGGGGATCGATTCGACAGGTTCGTCGGCAACTGGTGATTTCGGTCGAAACTGCTCCAGGGCAGAGACAGCACCAACAAAAATTGGCAGTTTGGATAGTTTGAGAGCGGTAAGATGCTTGAGCGGTGCCAGTAGAGTCACGATCGCTGTTGTGGGGTAGTTGTAAGGGATAATAATCAGGGTTTAATGCTGAGGATACTGACGGATCGCCGCTTTGCTGGTAGTGGGTAAAGCTGAGATCGATCGATCCCCAGCACCTTCAAGGCTCTGGAGTTCTGCTAATTGCAAATGACGGTACGCACCGAGTGGTAACGAGCGATCTCGATCGAGATCGATGTCACCAATTCTGGTACGATGGAGGTATAAAACCGAACATCCTAGTTGAGTTGCAACTCGTCTGATCTGTCGATTCCTACCTTCAGTAAGGACTATTTCTAGCAGGGTGCGATCGGTCTGCTGCTTGAGAACTGTAACCTTCGCAGGCAACGTGTATTGACCTTCTAGATCGATCCCGCCGCGCCAAGCATTTAAGACTGTGGCTGAGGGTTGACCTTGCACCCATACTTGATAAGTCTTACTTACACTATGGCGCGGGTGAGTTAACCTAAATGTCAAATCCCCATCATTGGTGAGCAACAACGCGCCACTGGAATCAATATCTAATCTACCTACAGGGTGAATGCCTTCACATTCTTGCAGTTGAGGTGGTAACAGCTCTAACACTGTCTCACGACCTTGTGGGTCGAAGCAAGTAGAGATTACACCGACTGGTTTATTAATTAGCAGGTATACAGGCTTCGGTCGGCTCTGTACTGCGACTAGTCTACCATCAACTTCGATTCGATCGGTAGTCGGTTCTGCTGTTTGTCCTAATTGGGCTACTACTCCATTTACCTGCACCCTGCCAGCTAGAATTAGCTGCTCCGCGCGCCGACGTGAAGCAATTCCCCATTGCGATAGAATTTTCTGGAGTCTGACAGTCATGAGCGGGAAATGAAGAATGAGGATCTAGGAGTTCTAAGTATCAGCGGAGCGTCCAAACCGGCGGCAATTAGTAGTATAAAGTAGACCACAATTGCCGTTTCGTGTTCGGATTAACCAAATCGGGTACAGAGACATTTTCTTAATCTAATTATCCCTATTTCGATCGAGTATTCACTAGCAACTCGCGACTATTTGGATGTAAACTCTGTTGCAGCAAGATTACGGGGAACTAGCTCAATTGACAAATCAAACTAGAGGCATTGTTGGGTCGGTACTATCGCCGGCTTGTCGGGTCTGGCTCCGATCGCAAGTATCGCACGTAGATGACCTCCAAGTAGATATCCAAGGGGGCAGTCGGCAGATCTTGGGCGGGACAATTCCCCGAGTAGCGGTAGTCGCTGTCGGGGCGATCTATCAGGGATTATCATTAGGATCGATCGATTTAGTCGCCCAGAATATTCGGATTAATCTCCCGCAAGTAATCAAAGGTCAACCATTACGGTTATTGGAGCCGCTGGCGGTAATTGCTGATGTCAAATTTAGCGAACGGGATTTGCAAGCTTCTTTAGCTGCGCCACTCCTAGCGCAAGCCATTAACGATTTATTAGCTCAAATTTTGGCAACCGATCCTCATCAGTCAAATTGGCACAGCGATTGGCACCGATTGGAGATCGCACCACAGACACTCATCTTACAAGGAAATCTGACTACCCAAGGGCAAACAGTACCGATCGAGATCTCGATGGGGATCGATATTCAGGATGGGCATCTATTGTTACTCGATCCGCTGCAAATTAGCTGTTCGATCGATCTTCCTGGTAGCAATATTCACAGCCATCAAATCGATCTCGGCAGTGATGTCAACATTACCAAACTTCAGCTTCTAGCAGGCGAGTTACTTTGTCAAGGACACATTCAAGTCAATCCCTGAAATGGGTAATGGGTAATAGGTAATCTGACTTTTCACGCTAAGTCTCTAATCCACGAAATAACAGAGGTTTCAGTCGATCGCGTGTTGTCAATAATCTGCACTTGTTGACAATATGTCACGAGAAAATAGGTATTTGGGATAGCAGTATGGCAAGCGATCTCT
>JBBRVB010000085.1:0-12121 GCA_038247275.1 Chroococcales cyanobacterium | reverse complement strand
CGGCGGCGCAACCAACCCCACCTGGACAAAAATTCGTCAGCAATATCTACCAGTACCGATATCTATTTCTACACATCAAGAAGCGGCGTATGGTGCAGCACTACTCGCTCAAAGTGGGACTCGATCGCATCCAGGCATCATACCCTCCTAATATCTCAATTGTGAAGAGATCGATAGCTATGAAAGTTGGCTAGAATTCTAATACGGAGACTTAACCAATAGATTTCCAGCAGAGTAGGGTTGCATCGATTCACAATCGCGATTACCTTCTGCTAAGGCAGACGCTAAAGCGAACGGTAGGCGATGCCAACGAGTGGATATATTTAGGGAAGTGTATTATGGATGCCAATCCTCAACTCATGACGGCGGTAGAACAACTCGGTTATCGAGTAACTTGTGCGGATGTTGTTACCCATACTGGTATTCACCTGGAAGCCGCACGTTCGGGATTGCTAGCTTTGGCAAATCAAACTGGGGGACATCTCCAAGTTACGGATACTGGGGAAATAATTTATGTGCTAGCTCCAGACTTCCGGCAGGTTTTACTAAAGAAGTCGGTCAAACTCCAAGTTCGAGCTTGGCTGTCAAAAATCTGGTCGATCGGATTTTACCTGATTAAGATCTCGTTTGGGATTTTGTTAATTACTTCAATTAGTGCCGTTTATCTGACGATTTTGGCAATTACACTTGCTGCTTTATTCAGTAACGATAGCAGCGGTGATTGTGGTGATGGGGGTGGCAGTTGTGTTTTAGGTATTTTTGATTGGGGTGGTAGTAGTTCGAGTAACTCTACCGCGATGAATCGCAACAACACTAATCATCGCACACCAATTAGAGCAAAAACCCAGCGCAAGCCGCTCAATTTCTTGGAAGCGGTATTTTCCGTGTTATTTGGTGATGGCAATCCCAACGCCGATCTCGAACAGCGTCGCTGGAATTATATCGGCAATCTCATTCATCGTCAGCAGGGAGTCGCGATCGGCGAACAAATTGCTCCATACTTAGATGATATCGGACAGGGGTACGATCGAGAATATGAGAACTATATGTTACCAGTTTTAACTAAGTTCAATGGTATCCCCGAAGTCAGTCCGACCGGACAATTGGTTTACCATTTTCCCGACTTGCAAACTACTCTTAAAGATGCCACTACCCAGTCTGCCCGGATTCCTCAATCACTGAAAGAACGTAAATGGAAATTTAGTAAAGCGACACCTACTCAAACTAGTTGGGCGATCGCCTTATTTGCGGCTAACCTAATTGGCATCGGGATCTTGGCGATCCTACTTCAGGGGATATCGAGTAGCTCGATCGGTAGCGCAATGACAGTTATCGCCCTCTACGGAGTTGGGCTAGTTGTCATCCCTTCATGTCGCTATTTTTGGGTAAAGTCTCAAGATCGACAAGTCCGCAAGCGGAATCAATTTCGCCGCCAGCAAGTCAAACTGTTGCAGCAAAGTGATGTAACTCAAGCGAAGTTAGACTATGCCAAACAGTTTGCTAAACAGCATAAGATTACCGATCGAGATATTGTTTATAGTACTCAAGAAGATCTGCTACCGCAAGAATTTAAGCGATTAGAATAGAGCGATCTTTAGCGATATTTACCGAACAGATAGGGTTTGAAACCCTTTTCTTCGGGCGGATTGTGATATGGTTCGGAGTTTAAATCTCTGCACCATATAACTTCGCTGTCAACTGTCAACTGTCAACTGTCAATTGTTTACTACTTATCATTTCCCAAAAATTCTGGCATCGCCACCACATTTTCATTCTGGCTAATCCCTTCTTGCTTGAATACCTTCTTGACTGTCAACAGCAAAATTTTTAAGTCCAACCACAGACTCCAATGATCCACATACCAGAGATCCAACCGGAATTTCTCATCCCAGGTGATGGCATTGCGTCCATTAACCTGTGCCCATCCAGTAATTCCGGGGAGGACATCATGACGGCGGGCTTGATCGGAGTTATAACGTTCTAGGTATCTTACCAATAGAGGGCGCGGGCCGACAAAACTCATATCGCCAATGAGGACATTCCACAGTTGTGGCAATTCATCCAAGCTAGCTTTTCGCAAAAATTGACCCAGGGGAATCAGCCGCTCTTGATCTGAGAGCAGATTACCAGCTTTGTCGCAGTCGCTAGTCATCGTGCGGAACTTGTACACGGTAAAAATCTTGCTATTTTTGCCGGGACGTGCTTGAGTAAACACAATCGGGCTACCCATGCGAACCCGCAAGACGATCGCCACCACCAGTAGGATCGGTGAGAATAGTAGTAATAATAATGCTGCCATCGCTCGATCGCCGATTGTCTTCAGACCTCGACTAAAATAAGTAAGTAACTTACCTATAGATGTTCGATTTTTCATGATGTCTTTTCTATCTGTCGTTTGCGATTGTCAGAGCGATGAATATAACTCCAACTACTATTTATCTTTCCCATCGATGGCCGCTCCGTTACTAAGCCCACAAAATTATTTGCTTTGTGACTCTGGCAAACAGCGATCCTGAGACACTATACTTTATACACTACTGGAGCTAGATCCGGCAACCACTAATCTTTTGACTCAATCTGGCTCGATGTGCCTATCCCCATCTCCAACATCTAAATCCGATCGTGAATAAAATTATCTCCGTACCCAGTAAACCAATTACCAATTTGTCAACGACATCTGCACGCAGTCAGCTTGAAGCCGAGCGCGTGCAAGAGATTTTAATCTTGCTAACTAGTCTAATGGCAAGGGAAGAAGCAACAATTAAATTGATTATTGATTGTTTGTATGATATTGGCTATGTTAACTTAATTAATAAAAAAGTCAAATTTCGACCATTGAATTCGATCGCTAAATTTATTGGTAGAAAATCAAAGCCAATTGCTAAAATTTTTGCATGGCGATGGTTCATCAAAAATTGCCCAAAGCTAATCGCTAAATGGTTGTATGTGAAAGTCCAATTTTAGGTATTAGTTAAATTTAAAAGCTAACTTGATACATTTGGAATAATTGTCCTGATTTTGTAGCTGTAACTTTACCACCCACTTCTTTGACTAGCTCACTAAATTGGGTGAGAGGTGATAAGAATACCTCAGCACCTAAATACATTTCTAAAATTGCCCAGTTTTCCGCTAGTTCGGCATCGGGATCGATCGCATCAAAGATAAATACTCCATCTGGCTTTAGGACGCGCTTGACTTCTTGGAGTACTAATTTCCAGTATTCTGGCGGATAATAACAACTAAATCCAGTCGCGATCGCTCGATCGAATGTATCATTCTCATACTGTAATTGATGAGCAGCACCAGACTGAACACCTTTAAATAATTTAGAATTTAATTGTGAACCGCGCGAATTCAGGGCGTTACGCGCCACCGTACTGATTTCTTGCCCGTAAAAATATGTCTCCCACTCGCGCCAGTTGTAAATCAAAAAACTGACACCACAACCGATATCTAGACAGCGATGATTTTTTTTAAATCCAGCTAGTTCCCAAAATGGCGAAGTAATTTTTGGGGTGAGACTATGACTAATCCACTCTCGAAAAATTGGCATGGCTTCTACTTCTGCGGGTAGCTCAAATGCCTCTTGTTTGTACTCGCGATCGAATCTTTGCTTGACTCGATCGATGTCAATTAACCAATCATGTTGTTGAGGAATGGGAGAGCTATACATGTTTATAATCCAAAAATAAACTTACTTATGTGTTGCCAGATATTCAAATACTGATTTATCACCAATATCGGGGGGAATTGCCTGGATTGCTTTGCGGATCGCAAATATCACAAATAATCCTGCCCACATCGCCAATAAAATTATTTCGATAGCTTGAGGAAGTAGTTTTGTGAGATGTCCTAATAATAAGGATGGAACTATTAAGACTAATACTTTTGTCTCAAGCCGATTAAAACAAAAAGCTTCTTTGAAAAATATTCCCGTCAAAGCAGCAAACGTAAAACCAACCCCCAAAATAGTCCAAGGTTGCGTATAGACTATCGATCCGATCGATTGATGATAATAGATCGAAAAGCCGATCGCACTCATACAGCCAATTGCCCAGAATACTTGCAAGGTGCGATGTAAAACAACCAGATAAATATGAATTGTTGCTAGCGCAATCCCGAGTGCTACTGAAAAGCTAATATACAGGACATCGATCAGTATCAATATATTGGAGTTCGATCCTGTAAGCCGATCCTGTTGCCACAATACAGCAATTGTCGCCATCCCAAAACTTACCGCCGCCATCATCAAAGCACTCCGATAAATAATCACACCTTGACGATCGCGATCGGTAATCGTAAATGTGCCAAACTGTCCTTGATAGATCTCTGTAGTAATATCTGATTCGATCGATTGCATTTGCTCACCCTCTAAATACTTATCTAGCATAACAACCCAACTTTCCCCTCACCCATAAGCCAGCACAAAAGACAGTAACCGCCCAGAAGATTAGGATCGAACTAATACTATTACAAACCCGACTTTTTAGAAAAGTCGGGTTTATATCCTAAGCGATCCAGCTCTTACAAAACTAGCTACTTAAAGAATTGTTGAACGCTGGAGAGATTCGCGGTATCGCGAATCACCAAAAATACACCTAATCCCAACAGCAAAAATAAACCCGTCTGCATTACGGTGTCTTGCAGCTTCATTGGTAAAGGTTTGCCCAGCAATCCTTCAAACAGTAAAAATGCCAATTGTCCCCCGTCTAAGGCTGGTAGTGGCAAAATATTCATTACAGCTAAATTAATGCTGATGAGTGCGCCAAATTGGAGCAATCCAGCAATATTATTGGCTGCAATATTCGAGCCAATTTCGACAATCTTGATCGGACCAGCAATTTGCGTAGCTGTTTCGCCAAAGTTGGTCACCAATTGGGATAACCCTTGGAAAGTCAGCACGACAACGCGCTCAAATTCACTAGCTCCTTTAGCCAGGGCATCAACGGGACTGATGGATCGATCGATCGTGATGTCGGCATTAGGGACGAGTTTGACACCGATTTGTCCTTTGCCTTCCGCAGTGGCATCGGGAGTAACTTGGAGATCGATTACTTCTGCGCCACGTTGGATTTTAAAAGTTAGCGGTTGATTGGCATGGTCTTGAATCTCAGCCATCAGCTTGACAATAGCTGGTTTGGCACTGCCTAATTCCTCATTATCGATCGCCAGCACGATATCGTTGGCTTGAATTCCCGCTTTACCCGCAGCAGTACTCAAGTTGTCAGCAATTCCGGCGACTGTAACACCAGGGTGATAAGTAATCTGCTGAAAACCAGTGACACTAACCTGGACGACCAGCAAAAAATAAGCGAAGATTAAATTGGCAATCACGCCAGCACTAATGACGATCGCGCGATCGAGTAGTGGACGATTGCGGAGTAGATTGGGATCGTTTGCGGGGATATCACTATCGGGATCGTCGTCAGGAAAGCCAACGAACCCACCCAAAGGTAGTGCGCGAAGGGCGTATTCAGTCTGTTTACCTTGATATTTTAATAATACTGGCCCGAAGCCGATGGAAAACTTATTGGCATAAATGCCCTGCAACCTGGCTGCTAGAAAGTGCCCCAGTTCGTGTACAAAGATTAATACTGCTAAAACGCCGATCGCCGCCAATGTTGACATATTTTCTCTTGTTTTGACCTACTATCCCCATTTTAATCGGGTAATGGGTAATGAGTAATGGGTAATGGGTAATGGGTAATCTATATATTCATCATCCACCATTAACTAACTTCCCCACAGCTATAGTCAAATCAGGCTACAAATGTTAAAATAGTAAGTTGCAAAATTTAATTATAATTTTCAGTATTCATGACCCTAACCCAAGAACGCAAGCAAGAAATCATGTCACAGTATCAGATGCACGCAACCGATACCGGTTCGTCGGATCTGCAAGTCGCAATGCTGACTGACAGAATCAATCGGTTGAGCGAACATCTCAAAACCAACAAAAGCGATCATGCTTCTCGCCGAGGCTTGTTAAAAATGATCGGACAACGCAAACGCTTACTGGCTTTCATCCAAGCTGAAAGCGTCCAACGCTATCAAAATCTTGCCGACAGTCTGGGTATCCGCCGCGTCAAAGATTAATAATTAGTGACTAGTGGCTAGTGACTAAACAGTAGTGACTAGTAGCTAGTGCCTAGAATTCGACTCACACAGCTACCTTTCACAATAGATCGGAACCTCCCTATGTCTGCTGAGAATCCCCGCCAATCCGTACCGTTTGAGCCGCGCAAGAATGGCAAGCACCGCAAACCCGCCGCCAAAAAAGGCACGCCCATCGTCAAACCAGCAACTCCAGCACCAGCAATCGCCGAGCAGGGTTCTGGCTACATTCCTGATGTTGTCAGCAAACGTATGATCCGGCGGGTATTGGTGTTTTGTGGGATTCCAGTATTGATGGGGGTTGGTGTATTTATTGGTAGTTATTTTGTAATCATCAATCACCTATTCAAAGTCGCCAATACGCTCGTTTTATTAACGAGCATGGGCTGTCTGGGATTGAGCGTACTGGGGTTGACTTATGGGATTCTGTCTGCTTGCTGGGACGAAGAAGCAGACAGCAAAGGTAGTCTCTTGGGCTGGGCAGAATTTAAAGTCAACTTTGGCAGAATGGCAGATGCTTATCGTGCTTCCAAACAGATGCAAGCTAGCAATCCGGATCGTTAATTCGGTAGGCTGATGACTCATCCATCAGCTTTGTAACTAACTTTTTTAACTAACTCCCCATTCGAGCTAGATTGAGACGGGTAAGCTCTTTAGTGATTATGCAAATTCATCCCACATCAGCGATCGAGTCTGGCGCAAAAATTGGTAATAATGTCCAAATCGGGCCATTTTGCTATATTCGACATGATGTAGAGATTGGGGATAATTGTATTCTGGACGCACATGTTACTCTGCTCCCTTACACTTCGATCGGTCAAAATTGTCATTTACATAGCAACGTCGTCTTAGGCGATTTGCCCCAAGATTTAGCATTTAAAGATGAGCCGAGTTATGTCCGGGTTGGAGACAATTGTAGCCTCAGAGAAGGTGTCACCATTCATCGCGGTACCAAGGCTGGATCGATGACGATTGTCGGTAATAATTGCCTGTTGATGGCGAATAGCCACCTCGCCCACAATGTGCAGCTAGGCAATGATGCGATCGTCGCCAATGGTGCGCTGTTGGCTGGTTATGTCCAAGTTGGCGATCGCGCGTTTATCAGTGGCAATTGTTTGGTACATCAATTTGTCAGGGTCGGTAGATTGGCGATGATGGCTGGTGGTTCGGCGGCGCAAAAAGATATTCCGCCGTTTTGCATGACGCGGAGCACCACACTCAATAAAGTGATGGGTTTAAATACCGTTGGATTGCGGCGAGCCGGATTTACCTCCGAACAAAGATTGACGCTCAAACGTGCTTTTAAAATTCTCTATCAATCCAATCTATTAATCCCTGAAGCTTTAACAAAATTAGAAGCTGAATTTGACTCAGAGTTAGTCGGCGAGATCTGCGATTTTATCAAGCAATCTCAGCGAGGTATTGCTAGTTATGTGCGTCAGCGTCAGCGGGAAGACTAGTTATATTGAAGTTACCCAATTGGGTCGGGATGGAGATTTAAATCCCTTTACAGGTAGCTGGTATAGGCTGTGATGATTTTGCTAAAGTGGATTCTCTGCCGATCGATAGAGATTTCATCAGGTAGCTAGTTGCTACAAATCTCTCTGTTGAGTGATTCGATCGCCCGGTACTTCCAGATATAACTAGTAAGTGAAGTACCGATCGATTGGCATAAAGTTATGAAATTTCCGATATCCCGTTTAGTTGCGATGATTAGGTGCCAACTCACCAATTTAATTAGTGGAGTGTTGATACTGACAATAGCTTGGCAAAGTGCCTTTTTGGGAGTAAATCTAGCTAGTGCCTCGCCGATAATCGCGACTAGTGTCGATAGTATGTCAAAACAGGCCTCTGGGATGGCAGATGAAATGAGCGGTTCTGCAAAGAAAGCGATCGGCAAAACACAGTCAGAGTTGGAAGACAAGCAGCAATCGGCTAAAGAGGCGGTCAAGAACAATACAGATAAAGCCGAAAATGCGCTCGACGCTAGTGCTGATAAAGCCGAAAACGCTGCTGAGAATGTAGTCGATCGGGTGAAAAACTTCTTTGGAAAATAGTCAGCATCGACCTGCTGGGCACAAGTGATTCGCACTACGAAAATTCGCTAGCAAATAGTGGCTAGCACACACGATCTTAGACAATCTCGATAAATATTATTGGAGCAAAAACATGCGTAGTATCAACATTGGTTTGACCGACGAGCAACGTGCAGGTGTCATCGATCTGCTCAACCATGACTTAGCAGACTCCTATCTGTTAGTTGTCAAAACTAAAAAATTCCACTGGGATGTCGTCGGTCCTCAATTTATCTCCCTCCACGAACTCTGGGACAAACATTATGAGGCAATCTCCGCTAACATCGATGCGATCGCCGAACGGATTCGCTCGCTGGGTGGTTATCCGATCGGCACCATGAAAGGATTTTTGGATTATGCCTCCTTGGGCGAACATCCAGGGAATATCCCGATGGCAACTGGAATGGTTTCGGCACTAGTCGAAGACCACGAACAGATCGTTCGCAACCTCCGCGAACATCTCGACAGTTGTAGCGAGAATTTCCACGATGAAGGTACCGCAGATTTCTTGACTGGCATTATGGAACAGCATGAAGAAATGGCTTGGATGTTGCGCTCGTTCATTGAAGGTGAAGCTCTTAATGCTAACGGTGCCCGCCCCGACCTACAAACTAAGGCTCCAGCTACCGTTTAATTAATCCTCGCCTAGACAATCTTCATAAATTCCCTGCACCTATGCTCGACTCTTTTGCGTTGAGTGTAGGAGTTTGGCGAACTTACAACCTGTATTTACTATTTACTAAAACACTAGTAACGATGTGTAATGCAAGATGTGAGGTTATCTATCTATCGATCGATAGAAGTTTTAGTGTGTAATCTAACAGATTAAACTCTCAGTTATAAGCCATATAATAGTAAGTACTTTAGTTGTGTGGATAACACACCTGAAAATACTATGGACGATGCAAATATTCCTCAAGCTACGCCCGCAAATGTTGCTCTGAGTGGTTCTGAGCATGAGCTGGCGACAGGGCGATTGCAGACTATTACGGAAGCGTGTTCGGCAATGAAGGATGAAATCGCTAACGAAGCCCAGCAGATGATCTCTGGTACACAAAAGACGGGTAAGCATCCAACTTTTACGGAAGCTTGTTCGGTAATGAAAGACCAGATGATCGATGAGGCTTACCATATCGTCGGAGTAGACAGCAGCAGCGATCGAACTCCAACGGTGACAGCCGGTGGGACGGACAATGCCACTCAGGTAACTGCGGCTTCAGCACCGATTAAAAATAACTCATCAGGCATAGCCAATCTAGACTCTGAGCATCCTCCACGCAAGGAACTAGAGCAAGCTAAACGAGCACTTAAAGAAGCTAATTGGTTCGAGCAATAAACTTAGTTGAGAAATACCCCCGATCGCAACCAATCGCGATCGGGGGTATTTGCCAACCTTTAATTTTTATCTATCTATTGGTAGATATACCAGCGATAAATTGCCGAACTGAACCTATCGATCGAGAGAAGCTCTAGTATTTCTTTGAGAAGAGAGGATATCTAAGAAATTATCGTATAGTATCAACAGTTACAATAAATAAAAAAAGATTATGAGTATTGAAGAGCGTAGTAAAGCAGCAGCCCAAAATTTAGAAGGTAAAGGTCAAGAAGCGATCGGTAAAGCTACTGGTAGTTCTGAAGATGAAGCTGCTGGTAAAGCCAAACAAGGTGCAGCCAAAGTTCGGGATGGTATCGAAGATGCCAAAGACAAAGTTGCCGAAACAGCTCAAGATATCGGCGATAAAATGAAAGATGGTGTCGATAATGCTAAGAGAGAGTTAAATAAATAATTCTAATTGACTGCTCTTGATAAATGCTTGGTATTTTATTGTAATAACTTAGGTGTAGGCAGCACCTAAGTTATTTTGCGATCGACTGTTAATTATTAGCTACCAAGTCAGGTAAGGATAAAGTTAATTTTTATACCGATCGAGTACTCCTGAGATCGGCTCTAACTCTCATCAAAATCTGTCCGAGATGGTTTGCGCCAGTTTTCTCAGTTCCACAGCCCCAGAAGTAATCTACAGGCGAATCTTCGATGATTTCGGCATCCAATGTGTCTATTAAAATTTGCTGGATATCTGGGTGGCTGCTAAATTTCTGCCAGACGGCGCGATACATGACCTCACATTTACAACGATCCCAATCAGGATGGATCTGATGTGCGGGGTTCCGTCCGATTTTTGCGGCTAGTTCGGGAGTGGGCGCGGATTGAATCTGCGCCATCAAATGCTCGAACTTGGTGCCGTGAAATTTGTGTGCTTGGTAGTAGTGCTCGACAGTTGCCCACTGGTTGCTAGCTAGGTGGTGGAGATCGGTATCGGGAATCAGAATCGAGTGGGGGGAAAAATTGGAAAAGCACCCATACGGCGCACTAACTTTGTAGAAGTAAATTCTCAATGGATATTCGTTCACTCACTTTTGATAGTTTACGCTACTTTCTAGAGCGTTAAACTGAATTTGGGTTCGGTCACACATTACCAAACCCAGCGCGGCGGACTACGCCTCAGCAGTGGCAAACTTGTCAAATGTGTCGGAATACTATTTGAGTAGCAAGGCGATCGCCGATTGAGTTTGAGGTAAGCTATCGATGACTACTGCCGTACACAGCAGCATCATGTACAAGATTGAATATTTAAACATCGATTTGGCAACACCTTTATCAGTGGGGGCTTGCAATAATTTCCAAGCCTCAAATACGAACACAGCACCCAGTGCGATTGCTGAAATCCCATAGACAGCACCAGCCGCACCCAGTGGGTAGACGAGTAATAAGGTGGTAGGGATGAGCAAGAGTGTATAGATCCAAATCTGTGTGGCTGTAGCGGCTTCGCCGACAACCACTGGTAGCATGGGAATTCCCACTTTGGCGTAGTCATCTTTGAGCATCAGCGATAGTGCCCAAAAATGGGGCGGTGTCCAAATAAAGACGATCGCAAATAACACCCAAGCCTCAATGCTCAAACTATTGGTCACAGCCGCCCAGCCTACCAGCGCGGGAATCGCTCCAGCCGCACCACCAATGACGATGTTTTGGGGCGTATGCCGTTTGAGCAAATGGGTATAGATCCACATGTAGAAACCAATCCCCGCCATCGCTAATAGTGCCGCCAGGAGATTGGTAAATACTGCCAAAATCACGAACGATAATCCGGCTAAAACTAGCGCGAAAATTCCGGCATGAACTGGCTTAACGCGACCGGAAGGGATGGGACGATTACGCGTCCGTTCCATCGCATAATCGATATCGCGATCGTAAATGCAATTCATCGTTTGGGCTGATGCTGCGGCAAACATCCCCCCGACGACGGTAACTAGAAATAAGACTGGATCGGTCTTACCGTCAGCCGCCAGCCACATTGACGCAGCCGTGGTAATCAATAACAGCGGGATAATTCGCGGCTTGGTAAGTTGATAATAGCTTTGAATAACTTCTGAGAAATTTTGGTGTTTGGATTCGATAGATCGATCGATCAGATCTTGCATATATAGGGAGTGGGATTTCTTGAGGTTGGCGATATTTAGGTCGCCTGGTTAATTAGGAAATATAGTTAAATTACGACTGGCTCTAGACAGGATCGCCGATCTGGTCGATCGATCGACTACCTTTGATGCGCCATAGCAATCCAGTCGTTACGACCAATGTACCGAGCAAGATTGCCCCGATCGATTGGTGTGCCACAGTCAGCGGCTCGACTTGTAAATGGAGTTTGTAAGTTGCCACTCCCAGTAGTATTTGAGCGAGTAATAATCCCCCAGTTAAATTAGCCAAGCTCCGACAATATTTGAGTGAATCTTGGTTACGCCAGATCGCTATAATTACCGCTACGCAGCTCAATGTCGCTGGCACCACGCCGATCAGATGACTATTCATCACCGTACATTCTGAGTTGCCAAAACATTGATGCAGTGCCCATTTAGAGCCAACTAATCCG
>JBBRVB010000084.1:0-12159 GCA_038247275.1 Chroococcales cyanobacterium | reverse complement strand
GCCAGTTTTGAAAAGTTGCCTGATAAATCGATCCCAAGACAGGATTCAAAGGAATTTAGATCGACCATTCACAATCTCAGCTCGATCTTGGTGGGCAATGTACTTGAGTAATGGAAGATTCAGTACTTTCTGACTTTAGCCTATACATTTTAAGTCGATTTAGTAACCTATCAATCGGTAGATCTTTTACTCGATCGATCTCATACTACTACGGTCGATAAACTGTGTCTAATAGCAGATGAACGATCTAAACAAAATTTTGCATAATCAATGAGTATCTCACTAAATAGGCGTTGTACTGCTGTGGTCTAAATCTGTGTCTTGAAGGAGAGCGATGACAAAGATGCAGCTAGTACCAAATAAGCTTATGACCATTTCATATTCATCTCAGCTTAATAGTGGTGCCAACGGTGTGGAGTTTCTGTCGCTTCCTCTACTTTCTTTCGACCAACGGAGGTTAAACCCTCGATCGGAGCGGTCAGAGGTCGGGAACGTCAAACATCATTCATTATAAATTACTATTGGCTGTCATTAACATAATGAAAGTCAAGTTTTCAAATCTGGTATTATGGCTGGGACTTATTCTAATTTTATTTAACTTTGGGTTTGATATGAATCGATCTGTTGGTGCAACTGAACCGCAAGTAATACGAGCGATAATCGAACAGGCAAAAACTGCTTGGATCGATCGTGATGCCGATGCACTGGCGCAATTATTTACCGTTGATGGCGAGCTAATCGTCCCCGGTCAAAGGTGGCAAGGACGCACCAGAATTCGCACGGAGGTTGCTAAGTATGCCCAGCAATATCGGGATGTCAGCATTACAATTAGCCAAATAATTATTGAAGGGGATCGGGCTGCTGTGGAATGGCATTATGAAGATACCGAACATGCAACGGGCAAACGGAACAAAGCAGATGATGCGATCGCGATCGACTTTAAAGCAGGTCAGATCGATCGTTGGCGAGAGTATTTTGATACTCAAAGCAGAAGTCTCTCTCAACATCAATGACACCTAAATATCGACAGTATTCGCTGGTTACTTGTCACTAGCCCTTTCTACTCGGAGTATCCTATTTGATGGCACATTACCAAATTGCGGACGTTCTAACGGGGTAAAGATGAGATCTGCTAACCGTGATATGTTTGATTATCTAATGACTAGATAAACCACTATTTCTGGCTGTACATTGTCACTTACTCGCCTATATATTTAATTCTCTACTAACTAGATAAACGGTAGTTTCTACCTTGAAGTTGTGGTGAGATCGACGGTTGAGACGATCGGGAGCACATTAATTGTTGCTACTCGATCGAATCGCTACTACTCGCTAGTAGTAATTGGGATCGATCGGTGGCTAGTAGCACTTTAACTAGAACTTTTGCTAATCAGAGTCGGAAATTGCTGGCGTAGTCGCGCGATCTTTGGCAAGTCGTACTGTACGATATATGGATAATTTGGGTGGCGATCGATAAAATTTTGATGGTAATCTTCCGCCGTGTAAAATTTGGTCAGTGGTACTAACTGGGTGGCGATTGGTTGCGAAAAAATGTGTGCAGTATTCAGCTTGTCGATATAATCTGTTGCCACTTGTTGCTGTTCGGGATTGGCAAAAAAGATCGCCGAGCGATATTGAGTGCCGCGATCTGGTTCCTGTCGATCGATCTGAGTTGGATCGTGGGCAATCAGAAAGTAGATTTTTAGTAACTTGCCATAACTAATCTGCTGGGGGTCATAAGTGATTTCGATCGCTTCGGCATGACTGGTATTACCGCGACTGACGGTATCATAATTAGCGGTTGCCGCAGTGCCTCCAGCAAATCCAGCGACGACACCAGAAACCCCTCTAAGCTGCTCGAACACTGCTTCCATACCCCAGAAGCAGCCACCAGCTAATACAAGCTTTTGTGCGCCTTTGACGCGATCGGTCGGTGCCTCAATTGGCGGATCGATCTTCATCCCTGCCACAATTGCGGTATCAGTAGTAGAGCTGCCCAGTGGCTGCGTCGTACTACAAGCACCTGCTAGCACTGATAGTAGATACAGGCTCACAAACAGGCGATAGGGATGTGACATTGTGGTAAAATTGGTAAGCTCAGGTAGAATAAATTTAACTTTTAATTATAATTTTACCTACGGTTATGACTACTATTATAGCTTTGTTTCAGCGATAAATTTAGAGAGAGAAACAGGTTTCATTCAGTTGACAGTTGATAGTGACCTCATTAATTACTAACCAATACTAATTATTAATTATTGAAAGCAGTTGTACTTAATTTCTGACAAGGAATGTTATCCGCAAATATTGAGGTGACTAAGCCATCTTTAACAGTAATATAATCTTCTAATTGAGCTGAAAATTCGATAGGCATACCTGGCATCAGAAATCTTTCCAATGTATTGACAATAATAATCTGAAATTTGTCAGTGGTATTTTGGTAACGACAGTCTAGTGGGAACGTCACTCGATCATCCATATATTTAGAGAAACTTTCAGTAAATGCTACAACCCTGATGGCTTTCGAGGGATGGTTTAGACGGGATCTGCACAGCCACAATTACAATCTTACTGGTTACTAGATCGCCGGTAATCCCCCAAAAGGGAGAGTTTAAAATCGGCAGCAAAAGAGGGGATCGCGCTGCTACCATCAATATCGTTCCCGCGAGCCTCTTCTAAGGAACTTAAGCTGGAATCAGCTCACAGCAAAGATCTGTAGGTTGGGTTGAAGAATGAAACCCAACATGCTCAACCAAAGTTTCTTTCACCTATTAGGCGACGTTTACGTCGGCTCAGTTGCTCCTATGGAGCATCGCCATCTGCGAGTAACTCCGCTCGATCGGCTGAACCATCCCTGCCAGAATTAAAGCAGTTCGAGCCAAGTGGGAACGATAAATTTGTGAGGAATAAATTTTGGGATGTTGAAGTCGATCGGCGATCGGTGTTAGGTTAACTAAAAGCTAAACGATCGTGTCGTAATCGCTCGATTACCAAGTTTTGATTGTTAAATCTTTGCTCGATCTAATTATTACCAACTTAAGAGATTTTTAGAGGATTAAGTTAATGGCATCACCAACACCACTACATGGTACTGAATTAATCGATTGCGCTACCGCCAATGCGAAGGAAGGTATTGAAGTAGCGGCTAATCTCTGTGGATACAGTGGCGATACCGTCACCTTCGAGCGCGAATTACAAGCCGCAGCTCACCAAATGGGCATCAAAATTCATGGTTTCCAAGATTTGACGAAGAAAGCTGAGGTTTCCAGCCAGCCACAGGGTGAAATTGTGGCACCCGATAGTGCGACCGAGTTATAAGCTGCACAGAAGACAATCTCATCATTAATGTTCGATCGACACTACCAGATCCGATCGTAATTCCTGGCAGCTAATCTACCTGCATCAAATTCTGGTATCTTAGTTACCAGGACTATCATCAATAACCTGTGCTAAGTTATTGACGATCGATCCTAGCCGCGATCGCGGTTGCCACCTTTGCCCGATCGATACAATATGATTCGCGACGCGACGATCGACGATTTACCCGTAATTATTGAAATTTACAATACATCAATTCCCGGACGGATGGCGACAGCAGATTTAGAACCAGTGACGGTGGCGAGTCGAATGGACTGGTTTACCGCACATACGGCGGATCGCCGCCCTTTGTGGGTAGTAGAAGTAGATGATAAAATTAAGGCATGGTTTAGCTTTCGATCGTTTTATGGCCGCGATGCCTATCGTCATACAGTCGAGGTGAGCGTATATGTCGCTCCAGATTCTCACCATCAACATTTAGGTACGCAACTTTTAACCAAAGCACTCGGTAGTGCAGCGAGTTTAGATATCAAAACGTTAGTAGCATTTATTTTTGCTCACAATCAACCGAGCATCAACCTGTTCAAAAAATATGACTTTCAACAGTGGGGTTACTTACCTCAAATCGCCGAACTGAATGGGATCGATCGAGATTTGGTGATTTTGGGCAGACAAGTGTGAGGAGGTTCATTCAGTTGACAGTTGACAGTTAACAGTTGACAGTTAACTGAATGAAGGAACGAGAATTGCCCACAGTAGATTATAGTTACGCAAATAGATACTTATTACGCTTTTTTGTGAATGACTGCTTTTAGCACAACCGAACCGATTCTCCGCCGCAAACAACATGCTCTAGATGTGCAAGACCTTGAAGGATTGCTGCACATCGATCTCAGAATCAAAGATTTAAAACTATTTTCAGGCTTCTATACCCGCATCGACCAAGTATTTATCTTGTGGGGTGTCATTACTGCGGCGATCTTCTTGACTGCCCAGTTTTTGACGATCGATTGGACAGTTCAGGCGATGCTGTGGTCGGTACTGACAGCGATTGGCTCCTGGGGTACCTGCCATTTGGCATGGTATTGGGTGAGTGTCGAGCGACTGCGCTGGGTTGTGTATACCTGGGTGGGGCTGATGATTGGTGGTGTATTATTGACCAATTGGGGCATTTTTGGTGGTGCTTGGGTCGTTTTGCCCCATCTATCTCAATTGTGGTTGGGACTGAGTGGGATTGGGTATCTAGTGACCGCTTGGGGGCTGCGTTCGCGGGCGTTTGGACTGAGTGGGTTATTGCATTTTGGGGCGATTGCGCTGCTACCGTATCTGCTGGCTTGGCAGTTTTTGTTCGTGGGCATGATTACAGCGGGAAGTTTATTCTTGATGGCAGCAGTCCAATGGGATATGAATACTACCAATAATCAGTTATTGACACCAGCCCAAAAACAGTTTAACCTGCGACAACGCGAACTCAGAGCGATAGAAACATCCGACGATCGGAGGATATTCGATCGTCAGGATCTTAAATAATCGCGATCGAATCTCATCCAAAAGGACGATTTGCTTGAAGAATGAATTAGTTATTATTGATATATGGAATAAGTAACTATTTTTATTGCTAATTTCTTATGATTACGAAAGTTATTTTCTCGATCGATTGAATAGATCCAGCACTGGATGGGGGTTATGTCGCAGTGACCCATTTTTACCTACCGAAGGAGAGCGACGGCAGGCGGGTAACTAGTGTAGAAAATAGCGGCTATAATGTCATTTTAAGTATCACAACTCATATCTCAAATGCCCAATTTAGTGTAGAGTTTCTGTCGCTTCCTCTACTTTATTTCTACCAAAGGGGAATTAAACTTCCTATCAGAGCGATCGGAGGTAGAAAATAATTGGGTGGTTTTTATTATCGATACGATCTACTTGGAGATTCACATGCTCGATCGCATCTAATCTCATCAAATAAGTAGGGGTAATTTATGACCCCTACTTATTTGGTTGTTAATGCTAACTACTGAACTAATCGAGGCGGCGCGGTACTGCGTGAGTCATCAGATCGTAAGCCATCCGCGTATTCGGAAAAATCGCGCGTGCGGCTTGTAGTAAATCGTCCAACCCGATCGGGTTTCCGGGCGCATAACGGGGGCTAAAATGAGTGAGAATTAATTCTTTGGCTCCCGCACCTAGAGCTACTTGTGCCGCCATTGTCGAGGTAGAATGCAACCTGTCGAACGCCATATCGGCATCTTGATGGGCAAATGTCGATTCGTGGATCAACACATCAGCATCGGCGGCGAGTTCGATCGCATTCTCACAGAACACCGTATCGGTACAATACACAAACTTGCGTCCGATCTCAGTCTCACCACACAAATCCCGACCATTAATTACTCTCCCATCGGGCAAAGTTACCACCTCACCATTTTTTAACTTGCCATAAATCGGCCCCGAGGGAATTGCTAATTCTTGAGCTTTTTCCAAATTAAATCTTCCTGGTCGATCTGCCTCACTGACGCGGTAGCCATAGGCAGGAACCTTATGCTTGAGCGGAATGCAAGTCACAGTAAAATCTGCTTCCTGATAGACGATTCCTGGCTCGATCGTGTGAACTTTCAGCGGATAATTTAAATGAGTATAGGAGTATTTTTGACACGCCCGTAAATATTCATCTAAACCTTTAGGACCATAGATGTCAATCCGATCTGGACTACCAGCCATGCCATAAGTCGCCAACAACCCCATCAATCCGAAAATATGATCGCCATGTAAGTGCGTCACAAAAATGCGCCGAATCTGGCTGATTTTGACATCACAGCGTAATAGTTGATGCTGAGTCGCTTCACCACAATCGAACAACCACACTTCCGCCCGCTGGGGGAGATTGAGGGCGATACTAGAAACATTGCGTGCCCTAGTGGGGACACCAGAAGATGTGCCAAGGAAAGTAATTTGCACGTTACTTCGATCTGTCGATCGATCCTAAATTTTGAGGCTGCCCTGACGCGACAAGTTTGACGATCGTGAGTACCCGATGACTCGTTGAGCTATTTTGCCCGAATGTCAGGACTAGTCATGTTACGGCAAGATAATCATATTTTACCTTGCCAATCGATCGCCGCACCGGAAATCTTAGCTTCATTTTGCAATTGAGCAAGTCCGGATCTTGCCAACTCCAAAAAAAATATCCCCACACAGTACTGGGGATATCCAAAAATCTCATAATTTACAGTGACAAATACTTAGAATCTGTAACCAAGACTCACACCAATATCAAAACTACTATTCCCTGAAATTGGCGCACTGCCGCTAAACCCACCAGGGCCTGAGACACTCAGCGTCCCACTCTTGGAGAAGTTGTAAGTAGCATTTAACCCGGCAGTCAGATCGTCAGAAATTGCATAGTCGGCACCGATTAATGCACCGATACTAGTTTCGGTAGTACTGGTATCAAAGTTACCAACTTTACTAGAGCCAGTCGCAAACAAGATTCTGGGGCCAAAATATCCCATCAGTTTTTTGTCAGCAGATTCAAAATCGTAAGTAATCGCCGCACCATAAGCAGTACCAGAACCGGGCATAAAACCGACAGCACCCGTATTTGCGGCGTAAGCAACACTCTGATTCGCCGTAGTGATGATGTCGTTCTGAAAGAAATCCCGATCGGCAGCAGGAGTATTTAGTGCCGAAGTTAACTGACTGGCGAAGAAATCAGCTTCTGACTCAGTTAAAGGAGTTTTAGCGAAAATCTGCGCTGTTTCTCGTTGCTGTGCGGGAGTCAGGCTTGAAAATCCGCTTAAATCGGAGTTATTAAGACTCGCTTGAGCATTCGCGATTGTTTGATTCTGAGCGGGAGTCCGAATGGCAGCAGGAGTCTCCACCGCTTGCTTTAAAGCATCCGTAGCCGCATCGATCTGAGCATCGGTTGTATTGACAGGCGCAAAAAGTTTTACTTGCGATCTCTGCTGTGCTGAAGTTAGAGTCTTAAAATTCTCAATGTCGTATCTTTGGACAGAATCTTGAGCTTTAGCGATGTAGAAATTCTGCTCGGTAGTTCGACGTGCGGGTGCAGTAGCTAAAGCCACGTTCAGTCGCTGGGCAACATCATCGGCTTGTTGGTCGGTCAACGCTACATCATAAATTAACCTGATTTGCGCTCGTTGCTGCTCGGTAGTTAGGGTTGCAAAACCGCTGAGAGTACCCGAACCACTTGATACAGCTTGACTGAAGGTAACACCGCTGACGCTGGGTGTATAACCAAATAGAATAATTGGTCTGACCGATACTGGTGTGCCAGGATTGCTGATCCGCCCTTTAATACCAAAGGAGGTGCCGCCACCACTAAATTCGATCGCGGGGCCGACTGAGTAGGGTTTTAGATTAGCTGAGGGGTTATCTTGAGCATTGGCACCACTAGCCGTCACCGTAGCCATCGCTGTCAGTGCAACAAGTATGTATGTATGTATGTATGTATGTATGTATGTATGTATGTATGTATGTATGTATGTATGTATGCGCGATTCATGATTTTAGTATCGATTTGAAAGGAACGGGGTATCTGACATTGAGGTTGCTAAAATGCAAGCAAATTGACTTGTACACAAGCGCAATTTGTCCTACCCATAAACAGTATGCCCAGTTCCGATCGGTTATTATCTATACTCGGAAGAAAAATATTCCCAAGTTGACGATCGCGCGGAAGTTGCTAATCTGCCAGAATTTTGGAGATCTCACGCCTACCTAAAGTAAGTAGATCGATCTCGATCGTCAAGCAGCAGCTAAAGATCTCGAAATGGTTCTACCCATTACCCATTACCCATTACCCATTACCCATTACCCATTCCCCATTCCCCATTCCCCATTCCCCATCCCCGGATCTACCATTCCTAATTCTTCAAAAGCGGCTAACCGCAGGCGACAAGAGTCACAAATACCACAGGGAACACTTTCCCCGGAATAGCAAGACCAAGTTTGCGCCCAGGGTACGCCTAGACGATCGCCAAGCTGAATAATTTCCGTCTTTTTGAGGTCGATTAAGGGCGTGATAATTTCAATCGGATCGCCTTCTCTACCTTGCTTGGTGCCCAATCGAAATACCGATCGCATCGCATCGATATAATCGGGACGACAATCTGGATAGCCAGAATAATCGAGAGCATTGACACCGATGTAGACGCGACTAGCGGAGATCGCTTCAGCATACGCCAGCGCAAAGCTCAAAAAAATCGTATTCCGCGCGGGCACATAGGTAACGGGAATCGACGCTGACATTGCAGCCAGATCGCGGTGTTCAGGCAGATCGACTCGATCGTCTGTTAGTGCAGAGCCGCCCCACAAAGTCAAATCGAAGTTTACCACTTGATGAGCAGCTACCCCAACGGCTGTCGCGATCGTCCGAGCAGCTTCGAGTTCGCGGCGATGACGTTGTTGATAATCAAAAGAGAGGGCATGACAACTGTAACCTTCACTTTTTGCCAGATACAATACCGTCGATGAATCTAAACCACCTGAGAGGAGAATAACTGCTTTCACAACGGCTAAAGGATGAGGATATCTCTATTTTAACTTGGAGAGGGGTGTGGGAGACTAAGAGACTAGGGGATTGGGGAAGCGTTCAAACACTATTCACTATTCACTATCCACTATTCACTATCCACCCGTAAAGCCTCAAAGCCTCAAACCTAAAAAATAAGGAACATAAACAAAACTTTTCTGTTCTTTACAATCATGATGCTGTGATAGTATCGGGATTGTTTGGGAACGATCGGACAGCAAATGGTCGATCGCCATCAGATTATCGAGTGAGATCGCCAGAGATGGCTCTGCTCAACCTAGTGCTAAAATCGACCGATCGATCGCCGCCAATCGCCAAATTCATCAGAGTGGAGGAGTATATTTTAGAGTGAGAAATAGCATGTCAACCAGACAGTTGGACACAGAAATTCAGTCGGGATCGCCCCAGCCACTGAAAGTAGGACTCATCGGGATCGGAAATATGGGACAACACCATGCACGAGTGTTGAGCCTCCTCAAAAACGTCACACTGGTTGGCATCGCTGATGTCAATGTCGAGCATGGTTTGGAAGCTGCAAGTAAGTACAAAGCTAGATTTTATGAAGACTATCGCGACTTGATTCCCCAAGTCGATGCTGTCTGTATTGCCGTGCCGACTAGGTTACACTATGAAGTGGGAATTGCTTGTTTGCAAGCCGGGATTCATGTCCTGATCGAAAAACCGATCGCCGCGACGATCGCCGAAGCAGAAGCTTTAGTCAATGCGGCGGCTGAGTCTCAGTGCATCCTCCAAGTCGGACATATCGAACGCTTCAACCCGGTCTTCCAAGAACTCAGTCAAGTCCTCAAAACTGAGAAAGTCCTAGCTCTCGAAGCACACCGGATGAGTCCCTATTCAAATCGGGCAAACGATGTCTCCGTCGTCCTCGACTTGATGATCCATGACATTGACTTATTGATGGAGCTAGCTGGTGCGCCAGTCGTCGGACTGACGGCAAGTGGTAGTCGTTGCCCTGAGTCCAAGTATCTCGACTATGTGACAGCAACGCTCGGTTTTGCCAATGGTGTTGTCGCTACCCTGACAGCTAGTAAAGTCACTCACCGGAAAACGCGCCTGATTGCGGCTCACTGTCGTCAATCCTTGACAGAAGCAAATTTCCTCAGCAATGAAATCTCGATCCATCGTCACAATGCCGATCTGCTCAATGAGTATCATCAAGGCTTGTACCGTCAGGATGGATTAATCGAGAAAGTTTATGTCAAAAATATCGAGCCGCTATATGCAGAATTAGAGCATTTTGTCAACTGTGTTAGGTGCGGTAACGAACCTTCTGTTGGTGGCGAACAGGCACTTAAAGCTCTGCGCCTAGCCACGCTGATCGAGCAGATGGCACTTGATGGCAAGGTGTGGAAATTAGCCGATCGCGATCGCGCAGAATTAATCACTCATCAGTAGGAGTTAACTGTCAACTGTTTAATGGATCGGATTCAAGCAAAATTACAACAAGTTTGGGGATACGATGAACTCCGATCGCCTCAGCGGGAAATCATCGAATGTCTGCTAGACAATCGGGATGCCTTAATTGTGATGCCGACTGGGGGCGGTAAGTCCCTATGTTTTCAGATTCCAGCTCTATTGAGCAGTGGCGTTACCGTGGTGATTTCACCGCTAGTTGCCTTGATGGAAAATCAAGTCCAGGAACTCACCACCAAAGGATTAGCCGCTGGCTTATTGCATAGTGAACTCCCCGCCGCACAACGTAAGCAGACACTTCAAGCCCTAGAATCTGAACATTTGCGGCTGCTGTACATTTCGCCGGAAACCTTGCTCACTCCGGCGGTATGGTCGAGATTATGCCATCCAGGACTTCAGATCGATCGATTGATCCTCGATGAAGCGCATTGTCTCGTCCATTGGGGCGAAACCTTTCGTCCCACCTATCGCCGCTTGGGGGCAGTTCGCACTACCTTGTTGCAACAAAAGGCATCCGGTACCAAAATTGCGATCGCGGCGTTTACAGCGACGGCTGAACCCCGATCGCAGCGGACGATTAAACAAGTACTCCAACTGCATCAACCCGCCGAGTTTATTCTCAATCCTTATCGTCCAAATCTGCGGCTATCAGTTAACCAAATCTGGACTCCGCGCGGGAGAAAGCAGCAATTAACCAAGTTTATCGATCGATATCCCCAGCAATCTGGGCTAGTATATGTCAGAACTCGCGATACCAGTGAAGAACTAGCCAAATGGTTAGCAACACGCGGCGATAAAACAGCAGCTTATCATGCGGGTTTGAGTCCCCAGGCGCGGCGGCGGATCGAGGGTGAGTGGTTGAGTGGAAAACTCCAGTATGTCGTGTGTACCTGTGCGTTTGGGATGGGCATCAATAAGGCAAACGTCCGCTGGATCGCGCATTTTCACCCCCCAGTATTATTGGCTGAGTACATTCAAGAAATCGGTCGCGCGGGACGAGATGGGCAACCTGCGGCAGCGTTATTATTAGTATGCGAACAGTCGGGTTTGTTGTATCCAGAGGATCGCCAGCGATCGCGATTTTTTACACAGAGTATCGATCGATGTTACGATCTGGCTACGACCTTGGCGAAACAACTTCCCGCTAGTGGTGACGTGCGGGAGATCGAGAGCAATCCCAATAGCGCGATGGCATTGTCTTTGTTACACAGTGTCGGTGAATTAGTCTGGGAAACACCATTTAATTATCGTCGATCGAATACTCGTAAATCGCTCGACTGGAAATCATTACAAGCTCAACAGCAGCTACTTTATCGCGGCGTGACGACTTATATTAGTTATGCAGGGTGTCGCTGGGAATACTTACTCACTGCCTTTGGAGCCAAGCGACAGCCAGACTGGCGGTGTGGTAATTGCGATCGCTGTAATCGTCGCTAAATCGATCGATCCCCCGCTAATTTTCACTAATAGCTACAGCGTTACCGATCTGAAATTACTACAAAAATAGTTATTCACCAACTCCTATCTTCCACCCAATTTATGAACTCTTCTCACCACGAGCGACATACTGCCGAACTCCATCAGATGCAACGGGCAATTGCGGGATTATTGGTATATCAAGATGTTTTAGCTGGTGAAGTTGGGAATGAGTTGATTGACTTGCTAGACGCGATCGCCAATCGCGATCGATCTCAATCTACTGCGCTGGTTTGTTTGACTGCTTACGGACGTTTTTTCAAAGCTTTGGCAGCAGAAAATTGCAGTTGGGAAGAATATCTCATCGATCGCATTTTGCAAACTGAAAATCCTTTTAGTCTCCAAGTTCAAAAAATAACTGATGATTTTACTACAGG
>JBBRVB010000083.1:0-12258 GCA_038247275.1 Chroococcales cyanobacterium | reverse complement strand
TAGATGGATTTTATCGATCGCGACTGATAGCCACACCTCTTCACCGACTGCAACTACTTTATCCGGTGAAACGCGCACCTGCACAGTCAGATCTGCTGGTTCCACATCTTGTAGTTTGACAGCAATATAAGTATCATTACCTAATGCCTCAACTGTCTCGACTCTACCGTGTAAATTCTTGGTTGCGGGTAGCCCTATTGTGAGATGTTCGGGGCGAATGCCCATTAATAAAGATCGACTGAAAGATTGACTTAGTTGTGATTCCCAGACTTCTGGAAGTGTAATCCGAAATTGGTTATTCCCGATCGATAGTGGTAATTTGACTTGAACTGGAATCAAATTCATCGGCGGTGAACCGATAAATTGGGCGACAAAAAGATTGGCAGGATGGTTATATATTTCTAACGGTGTCGCAACTTGTTGAATTTGCCCCTGATTCATCACCGCAATTCGATCGCCCATTGTCATTGCTTCGGTTTGGTCGTGGGTGACATAGATCGTCGTGATGCCTAATTGACGTTGCAATTTAACGATTTGAGTCCGAGTTTCGGCCCGTAACTTGGCATCGAGATTGGATAGTGGTTCATCCATTAAAAATACCTGAGCGTCTCGGGCGATCGCGCGACCTAGTGCTACCCGTTGTTTTTGTCCACCCGAAAGTTGCTTGGGAAATCGATTTAACAAGCCCTCAATCTGCAACATTTCAGCAACTTGATACACTTTTTTAGCAATAAGTTTTTCACGAGGTGAAACATATCGGAAACCACGGGGAAACCCTCTAGTAATTTCCACCAGGAAATTTTCAACTTGTGGGGAAATCCGTTTAGTCGTTTTGGCGATCTTTGGGGTGAGAAAAGATTGACTTCGCCGCAGTCCAAAGGCAATATTGTCATACACTCGCATGTGGGGATAGAGCGCGTAACTCTGAAACACCATCGCAATATCTCGTTCCTTCGGCGGCAAATCGTTTACCAATCTATCTCCCACGCGGATATTCCCAGTGGTAATTGTTTCTAAGCCTGCAATCAGCCGCAATAGGGTACTTTTACCACAGCCAGATGCTCCCACTAGCACCATAAATTCACCATTGTTTACGGTCAAATTTATCCGGCGCAGGACACTTTCTGGTAGCGCGACTGTTGTGCCAGTTTTACTCTGAGCCTTGGTGTCGGCAGGAGTATAGGTTTTGTGGATATTTTCGAGAATAACTTGTGCCACGGTAGATTGCTGTCAATTACGTGAGAGTCTTTATCTTCCCACACTATCGCAGCTAGCTGGCGCGAACTGCTTGGTGATTGTGGGGACAAGCGATGTCAACAATCGAGTGTCTGTTCTAGTTCCCAATCACTAATGCGCGTGGAATAATCCCGCCATTCTTGATACTTTAATTTCAAATAGGAAGTGACAAAATCTTCACCGAGACTGTGGGTGATTTGACTATTCACTTCCAAACATCGCAAGGCATCCAATAAATTTCCGGGTAATTGCTTGACCATTTTGGCGGGTAGAGGATCGGTGTAATTATTGTTAGTACAAGGTGCGCCAGGATCGCGTTTTTGTTCGATCCCTTCAAGTCCAGCGGCGATTAGTGCCGCAGGTAAGAGATAGGGATTTGCCGCACCATCTGCGAGTCGAAATTCAAATCTACCTGCTTCGGGAATGCGAATCGTATGGGTGCGATTGTTGCCAGCATAAGTGATACCATTCGGCGACCAAGTTGCCCCTGAAGTTGTCACAGGTGCATTGAGCCGTTTGTAAGAATTGACTGTCGGATTGGTAAAGGCACACAGCGCAGGGGTAGCAGCCAATACTCCCCCGATAAATTGATAACCTAATTGTGCCAAACCCAATTTTCCTTCAGGATCGTGGAAGAGGTTGGTATTCCCGGCGGTATCCCAGAGCGAGATATGAGTATGGCAACCATTCCCCGTCAGGTGCATGAACGGTTTGGGCATAAATGTTGCCCGCATCCCATGTCTTTCAGCAATCGATTTGACCATATATTTAAAGAAGGCATGACGATCGGCTGTCACTAGGGCATCATCATAAGTCCAGTTCATCTCAAACTGACCATTCGCGTCCTCATGGTCGTTTTGATAAGCTCCCCAACCCAGAGCCAGCATCGCATCGCAGATTTCGGCAATAATATCGAACCGCCGCATCAAAGATTGTTGGTCATAACAAGGTTTACTCGATCGATCTAAACTATCAAAAATCCTGTCCCCATCCGCACTCAACAAAAAGTACTCGCACTCTACCCCCGTCTTCACTCGATAACCTAATGCCTCAGCCTGCGCTAATACCCGCTTCAGTACCAGGCGCGGCGTTTGGGCTAGGGGTTGACGATCGATCGTCAGTACGTCGGCTGGCAACCAAGCAACATCCGACTGCCAGGGCAGTTGAATCATCTGACTGGGATCGGGAATCGCCAAAATATCCGGATCGGCAGGTGTCATGTCCAACCAGGCAGCAAAACCCGCAAAACCTGCTCCCGCCACCGCCATGCGATCGATCGCCTGTGCTGGCAACATTTTGGCGCGTTGGGTACCAAATAGATCCGTAAAGGAAATCAGAAAATAACGAATCCCGCGATCGCGGGCGATGTCAGATAGCAGTACAGTCATGTTAGCGATTGATGAGTGATGCCAGATTTCTACGATAAGCGAAAGTTTCAATCGAATTCGATCGCTATGAACTGAAATATTTACTTAGATCGTAAATTTGTAGTGATAGTCATCGCTATTTCAATGGAATAATCTGTTAAGATATTATCATCCTACCAGTTAGTAAGATTTAGTCATGAGTGCGAAAGTAAGCATCACTCTCGATGAAGATGTCCTAGAGTTTGTAGATCGAGCGAGCCAAAATCGCAGCCAATTTATTAATGAAATACTGTCCCAAGCCAAAAAAAGTAAGTTGCTCAAAGAGCTGGAAGATGCCTATACAGAACTAGCCACCGACATTGAATATCAAGCTGAAAGCAAGTTGTGGAGTGTCACAATCGGAGATGGTATCGATGCCTAGTGGCGATCTCAGGTATCGGAGGGGAGAGATCTGGTGGGTAAACTTAGATCCGACAATCGGCCGCGAAACAGCAAAAAAGCGACCGTGTGTAATCCTTCAGAATGATATAGGTAATGCTAGATCGCACACAACGATGGTGGCTCCTCTATTAAAAGGTTCAAAAGCTTACCCGTTCGTAGTCATCGTCGAGGTAACTGTGGTGAATGGACTAGATGAAAATAGAGGAATTCACCTCGAACAAATGAGGGTTGTAGACAATCAGAGAATCGATAATAAGCTAGGAAACCTGGAGGATAAGTATTGGAGCGAGATCGAGAAAGCTGTTCGGCTCGTGTTGGGTTTTGATGCAGTTTTTGTTTAGCTAAAACCAAAAGCCCGACTTGTGTTCACCATCGTCCGAGATCGTCTCGAACCGCTGAGTTAATCAGGTCAATAACAACTCTCGTACCGCATCACGAATGAATAAAGCATCTTCAGGATTTTGGTAAGGATTGCCAGCACGATGTCCCCAAATGGAGGGAATCGGGAGATATTTAGCATTGGGAATTTTGGCGGCTTCGGCGGCACAATCTGCTGGTGTAAAATACAAATCAGTTTGCGAGGGCATTACTAGAGTTTTGGCTTGAATCGAGGCAAAGGCTCGATCGAGATTGCCCTGATAAGTAGAATTATTGCTGATGTCACAATCCAGCCAAGTATCGAGCATTGCCAATAGATTGTGTGGATCGCGTTTACGGTAACTTTGCTCCCAACCGCGCCACAGGTAATCATCTAAAGATTCATAGCCGAGATTGAGATAAATCTGTGCTCGATAAAATGCTGGAGATGCCGCCCAACTCGCATATATTCTGGCAAATGTCCGAAAGCCTTGCTCCGGTATCCCGTCAAACCGTTGTCCCGTCCAGGTTTTATCTGCCGTCAGTGCAGATTTCAAGCTCTCTAAAAAAATTCGGTTGTGTTCGGTAGTTTTGGCAGTCCCGCACACAGCCACAATCTTCGCTACTCGCTCTGGATAAAGCACGCCCCAGTGATAAGCTTGCTGTGCCCCCATCGACCAACCATATATCATTGCAAGCTGTTCGATTCCAAATACTTGGGTTAATAATTGCGCTTGAGCGCGGACATTATCGAGATGTGAAAACCAAAAACCTGGTGCTAACCCGCAAGCTGGATTATTACTAGGCGATGTCGATAACCCATTCCCAAACATATTGGGGATAATCATAAACCAATCTGTCGGATCGAGGATGCCATTGGGATGAATCAACCACTCAATATCGGTGTGTTGGGCACCATAGGAAGTCGGGTAGAGGATCGCATTAGATCGAGTTGCATTCAACTCTCCATAAGTTTGATAAACTACTTCAACTTGAGGCAATATCTTCCCACATTGCAGTTCAAAATTATCGATCGTCAAACACTTTACGACCACAATGATTCTAGCTTGCTAATAATGCCCAGATTTACCCGTGTATAACCAGCATCGACTGTTTTAAAATGAGTCTTGAGTCGATCGTGTGCTGCTGGTAAAGCATAAAATGGAATCGAGGCATACAAGTGATGCTCGGCATGAAAGGACATATTCCACATCAAAAACCGCAGTGGGGCAAGCGTCAGAGTAGTGCGAGTATTGGTGAGCGAATTGTCATCTAGACTGCATCCAGTATGTTCTGCTAGCAAGATGAAGCGCAAAAAAGGTTGCCCGATTGCTAGGGGTAGCAGCCAATAAAGTATAAACCAAGGTTGAGCAAAACCGACAGAAATCGCGATCGCCATCGCATATACTAGCAACTGTAATCGAGTCGATCGCACTACCTCCGTCCGTGCAGTTTCCGGGATATATTCACAATCATCAACTAAGCCCAGTGCCATCCGGGTATGTCCGCGCAATTTTCCCCACCACCACGGCGCACCACTTAGCTCCACTCCATACCGCCACAGACTATCGGGCGTTCGATCTGTCAATTCTGGATCTTTGCCAGGAATCCGAGTATAACGATGATGCCACTTGTGATAACGGCGATAAAAAGTACTGTTATAAAAAGACAGTACCCCCGCCCACCAAGCGACAAGATCGTTGACTTTACTATTAGCAAACGCCGTACGATGTCCGCACTCATGTACGACTGCAAACATGGCAGCTAAACTAAAGCCATATACCAGCAAAAATGGCATCGCCACCGCCAATCGATCGAGATTAGTTTCCCACAAATAGCCACTGATGCCCATAATCCCTAGATGTCCGCCTAACCGGAGCCAGCCTTGGCGATTGGAACGGGCATTTAAGCTACTTAGTTCGGCAGCTGATAGGATTCGCTCTGGTTGGATCGCTTCAGCTTCGACTTCCGCTAAAGACTCTAATTGATGCGTTGTTGTATCGGATGGCGATCGCATATTGGGAATTAAGATTTGAGTAAATGAGTAGATGTTGTAGTGACTGGAGCCAAGTTCTAACTCAATATTCTAACAAGCTCTCTTATAGATTTAATGTAGCTCCTAGCGATCGAGATGGCTGTATCTCCAGATACGATCGAGTTAGTGTCATCCGATCGATAGAATGATTAATTACCCAGAGCGCGTTACACTCCGAACATCGATCGATAATTCTTGACAAATCTAAACGATATCGAGGTAACTTGTGGATCTAGGTCTGAACGCGATCGATATTCCGCCTATCGAGTTAGAAACCCATAGCAACCGCATTCCTACTACCGAGATTCGCCGCAGTCTGATCGCATCCTCGATCGATGGGGTATTTGCCGCAATTTATTCTAACCTGACCAGTGGCGTACTACTGAGCAATTTTCTGATCGATCTCCACGCAAATTCATTTGAAGTAGGCATTTTAGCCGCGATTCCGATGTTAACTAATGTCGTGCAACCGCTGGGAGCTTGGTGGGGAGTCGATGGACTAGTCGGCGTGATTATTGTTCGATTGTAAATATACCCGCCCGATTTACTTGGGTGTTGCTAGCGATCGGGATTGGCTTATATACTCAGCATCTGCTTGACAATCGATCGATGGTAATTTGGACGATGGTGGTAGTAGCCGTTAGCCATCTCCTGAGCGGCTTAGGGAGTGCGACTTGGTTGAGTTGGATGGCGGCGTTAGTCCCTAGCAAATTGCGCGGTCGCTATTTTGGTATTCGCAACACAGTCGCCAATCTCACCAGCTTAATTGTCGTCACCCTGGCAGGTTTTTGGGTAGCGAACTATCCTGGCGGCGAAATTGATGCATTTGAGATCGCATTAGGAGTGGCAATCGTCGCTGGTTTTATTAGTCTGGTTTACCAATGGCGAATGGTCGATGTTCACCCTCGCCAGCCGGAGATCGCCATTTTTGACAACTTTGAGGGTAATTTAATTTCGGCGACTCCCACGATAAATATCACCGCGTTACAGACTACATCGGCGATCGATACTATCCTTAAAGACCGGCACTTTTTGGGATTCACGATTTGTTTTAGTGTGTGGATGTTTGCACTCAATCTTAGTGCGCCCTTTTTTAACCTCTACCTGCTTCAAGATCTGGCGATCGATGTCAGTTGGGTCACACTCTATAATAGTCTGACATCAGCGGCTAATCTCGCCCTGCTGATTCCGCTGGGACGGTGGAGCGACAGGATCGGTCATCGGATTCCGTTAATCGGGATGGGACTGGTAATGGCAGTATTACCGCTGCTATGGCTAGGTATCGGCACAGACAGACTTTCCCTCTGGGTGGGTGTACCGCTGCTATTCCTGCTCAATGGTGGTGCCAGTGCAGCGATCGAATTGTGTATCAATAATCTTCAGATCGAAATCGCCCACGAGCATCATCAAGCCCAGTATTTTGGAATCGTCGCCGCGATGGGTGGCATTAGCGGCTCCTTGGGTACTTTTTTGGGTGGGACACTCGCCAGCCTGGATCTTGTCGGTGGATTGACAGGTTTATTTGTGATTTCCAGCATCCTCAGATTATTGTCCTTAATTCCGCTTATCTTACTTCCGCCAGAAGGTGAACGCTCTCTATTCCAACTACTGAAATTCACCTGGCTGGAGCGATTGATGAATCGCTCTGATTTGCTTTAAGGTAACTAAACATTGAAAATTTACGCAGATAAGTTATCAATCGCATCACAGCATCGATACATTAATAAAATTATGACAATATGTAATACTCGATCGAGTCAATATATACGATTAAAAGGCTATAATTATTCAATCGATCGAGCCTCTTTCCTGACTAATGCGGTGCCGCAAATGTTAACCTCGCATGAACAGGTGCTTGGTGCAATCGCTTTATGATATCGATCCAAGCTTGCAATTAATCTAATTCAAACCTGCCCAGCCCCACCAACAAACTGAATATTTCTTCATCAACACGATCGGCAAATCCGATCTTGATGTTAATTGTGGGTGAGAGCGGGTTCGCAGAGAGGTTATCGCTACAACAGAGATTCATAGCATAAACCCGTACGGGCGAATATGTGGGTGGGAATGCGATCGATCGTATATGTGGTCGATCGATCGTGAGAGTATGATGTAGACGACCAGAGCAGAGTGAATAGTTGAGTGTGTTGGGTTTGATTCTTCAACCCAACCTACAGATCCGCGCTCTGAGCCAAATTTGAGTTGAGTTTCTTAGAGGAAATTACTTGTTTTAATATGCAGCTAAAAATATAGTTTTTTATACAACCTCTATCTTTAGATAGAGATTTAAAAATGTATTGTAATTAATATCATAAAAAGCATGGGCACTGATAAAAAAAAGCAATATTTATACACGGATCGATTAAATGTTTAATGCTTGCTTTTTTTATTAAAAGTACGTTACCTTACAAGTAAGCAAACCAAATACATTAGGTAAACACATGGCTGACATCGTTGATACTGCCGTTAGCGCGGGTTCTTTCACCACATTAGTTGCAGCAGTTAAAGCGGCTGGATTGGTAGATACTCTGAAAGGTCCGGGACCTTTTACCGTTTTTGCGCCTACTGATGAAGCATTCGCAAAACTGCCAGCAGGAACTGTTGAAGCGTTACTCAAAGACATTCCTAAGCTCACAAAGATCCTGACTTATCACGTCGTTTCTGGAAAGGTAATGGCGGCTGATGTTGTTAAACTCAAATCAGCAACAACTGTTGAAGGTTCAGACGTAAAAATTGATGCTTCCAATGGTGTCAAGATTAATGATTCCAAAGTGGTAACACCAGATGTTGCTGCTGATAACGGCGTTATTCACATTATTGATGCGGTATTACTTCCTGCATAGATTTATGCTAGGATAGCTGAATAACTTAGGATGAGGTAGTAACTGTAGAGAGTTAGTACCTCATTCTTGTACAGATATGTTATTGCGTGATTCATCCGCCGATATCTAAGTATTGGGATCGATCGGCTAGACAAATTTATGAACGAATTCATAGGTGAAATCAACCCGTCCTTTGCGTAATAAAGCAGGGTCCATGCGATCGGTAGTATTGCAAGTCATTAAGACTACTAACTTTTGTTCGATATGCACACCGCCTTCATCGATCACGCTGCGATAGAGGGTACCATCGAGCAAGCTCAATATGTGTTCGGTAGTGCTATTATCTTGGGCGGATTCGAGGGCACGATTTTTGGCTAAATTATCAGCTTCATTGATAATCAAACAGATTTTTTCGAGATAACTCGGTGGGACAAAATTTTCGACGGCATCGCGATCGAGAATAAAGATCACATAACCTAATGGCATCAATACTTCTTTGGCGAGTGCTTGCGTCCAAACAGTTTTACCCGTACCAGGGGCACCATTAATCAACACTGCGACTCGATCTTCTTCGAGGATCGCTTGTTGCACGCGATCGCTAAAGCTCTGAATTTCGGCTGAGAACGATCGAATGGGATAGTCACTATTGATTTTACCTACTCGACTTTTATAGCCGCTTAAAATCACGGCTACGTCGTAGGTAGCCTTACTAATTAATGGTGCTAAATCTTTAGCTGAAATTGTGTATTGACGTTTGCCTTTTTCGTAGGTCTCAACTTGAACCCAGATATCATACTCCTTCCAGTATGCCGAAACATAACCCAATACTTCCAGCCGTTCCCAGGTGATAAATCGATCGGGTGGATAATAAAAATATCGTTCCCAGTAGTATTGAGTAATCAGATCGGGCGTACCCAAAATCTCCAGAATATTCTTCATGGTGATTTCTTCGAGTCGATTTAGGACATACTCGATCGGAATACTATCGCGACTGACTAATTGGACGATCGGAGTTTGGGCAACTAAGACATCCTTGTGACGGCGATCGGGTGCAGCCGGATCGGGGGTAATATAATTCCACAGCTCGTTAAATTCGTACTGAACGCTATCGGAAAATACATTCAGAATATTTGCCCACCAGGAATATTGCCTGCGACTGAGTGCATCAGCGACATCGCTCAAAAAATCTGCACTACGTTTTGCCAGACTCCAGCTATCATTAATGACAATATTTGCAAAAAATCCGATGTCTAAATCTCGATTCAGGGGTCGCCATCCCGAGGCTAATAGTCCTTTACTTTGAGCATTATTATTCTGGTTGAAATTATCGTAGCCCATATTAATTTTCTACCCTAAATTTTGCTGTCCGAGCGTCAACGCTCATGGCACGCGAACGAGTTGTGTTAAATATTGTGGGGGGACTGCATCGACCAACCACACATCATTTTCTGTTCGATAAAAGCTATAATCATCAGTAACCATCGCTAGTGTATTGGCAGCCAAGATGACACTTTCCCCTCGCCTACCACCCACATTGAGTGCCATACTTAGATCTGTGGTGAGATGGACGTGGTGACGAGACATTTTTTGCAATCCCGATTCCAAAATTGCGGTTATCGCTTTGACATGAGTGCCATGATAGAGAGTATCTGGAGAAGTTTGAACTGGAAGCTGTAAGTCAATATCGATCGAGTGTCCCTGATTGGCGCGGATCAGATCGCCGGATTCATTAAATGCAAAACGTTGTTTATCATTGGTGGCAACTACTTGTTGTAAGTCAGCTAGACTAATCTCAAATCCATTGGCTGATGCTGCTGCTAGCAGCTCACCGACATTCACCCATCCTCCGGGTAAGAGTTCCAACCCCAATCGTTCTGGTTGATGGCGCAAGTGCTTGGATAAGTACTTACTGATTCTAACGTGGCGTTGGGGAATTTGCCGAGTGCCAGTCATAAAAGTTGTAATGTTGCCGAAATTTATCAATCTCTAGCATACCCAGAATTAATATCAGATCGGAACATTTACTCCAAAGACAAAAGCCTCTTGAAGAAGCCCTTGTCTGGGTCAAATCCGTTAAAAACTAGCTAGCTTTAAAATATTGCGGTAAACTTTCGACGAGAGTACTTACACTAGATACTTGGTCGCAGTTGACAGTTGACAGTTGACAGTTGACAGTTGACAGTTGACAGCGAAGTTTTTAGGCTGAGATTTGAGCAACTGCCTTGCTTGGGTCTTTTGCATGGACGGGAAACCCGTCCGCAAAGACTCCGCAAAAATAATCCACTTATAAGGTGGGAGGCTCTAAACCCCTGCTGTTTGGTAAGTCCGATAATGTCGCCCTCTAGTAGTAAGACTTCCAATCCGGCTATAGAGAAATGTTACTAGCTCTTGGTTTCATTTCCCAGAACGGTAGAATAGATATCTATAAGTAAAAATACCGCGATCGATAGCTAAGATTTAAATTTCTCTAGCCCCTACCTCCTGTCTTGATGCGCTCAACCGTCGGGGAACCCGACGTTGGCGTAGTCACTCCAAAAGAAGTTACGCGAATCGCTATCCCTACCCTCTCATCCCGCCATGCCAAGAACCCAGAAAAACGATAACTTCATCGACAAAAGCTTTACCGTCATGGCAGATATCTTGCTCAAGATCATGCCTACCAACAAGCGCGCCAAGGAAGCCTTTGTCTACTATCGCGATGGGATGTCCGCTCAAGCTGATGGCGAATACGCTGAAGCCCTAGATAATTATGAAGAAGCACTCCGACTGGAAGAAAGCGACTACGATCGCAGCTATATTTTGTACAATATGGGTCTGATCCACGCTAGTAACGGCGAACACGAACGAGCATTAGGTCTCTATTCTCAAGCTGTAGAACTCAATTCTCGCCTGTGTCAAGCTCTCAACAACATTGCCGTCATCTATCACTATCAAGGTGAAAAAGCCGCAGAAGAAGGCGATCTCACGACTAGCGAAGCCTGTCTAGGTAAAGCCGCAGAGTACTGGATTCAAGCCATCAAAATCGCGCCTAATAACTATATCGAAGCCCAAAACTGGCTCAAAACTACCGGACGATCACAAATAGATATTTATTTTTAGTAGATAGTGGATAGTGAATAGTGAATAGAACTTAAATGTTCTCCTCATTACTCATTACCCCTTACCCATTACCCATTACCCATTACCCATTACCCCCAATCTCCCATGCTCAACCGCGATCAAGTCCACAAAGTGGCTCTCCTCGCTCGATTGGAACTGACTCCTGACGAAGAAGAACAATATGCCGGTCAGATGAGTAGTATTCTTGACTACTTTGAACAACTGAGCGAACTCGATACGACAGGTATCGAACCGACGACTAGAGCCATCGATATGAGTAATATTACCCGTCATGATGCACTCTCGTCGTATCAAAATTTGGCAGGTATCTATGAGGCAGCACCAGATCGCGAAACCGATTTTTTCAAAGTTCCAAAGATTATGACATAGGGCTGTCTCTGAAAACATCAGCAATCTGCGTTAATATTGATTACTATTCAACTCAAAATTAGAGAGAAGAAATTGTGGCTCACTCGATCGTTACCAATGTTTGTGAAGGTATAGCTGACTGTGTAGCTGCTTGTCCCGTCGCCTGTATTCATGATGGCCCAGGGAAAAATACGCTGGGTACCGATTGGTATTGGATTGATTTTTCGACTTGTATCGACTGTGGTATTTGTATTCAAGTTTGCCCGATCGAGGGTGCAATTCTACCAGAAGAAAGACCAGATTTACAAGCAACACCTGCTTAGAAGTGTCGGGTGGGCACGGGAGCATAACACTTTTGCACTGAGTATTTATACTTACGATAATTTAAGCTGCGGTCTTCAGACTAAACCCAATCATTCCATTCAAATAAGCTACTCGATGCACCAAAACCTGTGGCACATTTCGCTCATTCCATTGTGCTCCAGAAATTTTGATGCGACGACCAATTTGTTTAATGGCTGATTCTACAGCC
>JBBRVB010000082.1:0-12274 GCA_038247275.1 Chroococcales cyanobacterium | reverse complement strand
GAGTGCCGAAGCATTAGGAGCGCAAGGTGTGGTGATTCCCCAGCGTCGCGCCGTCGGGATCACTTCTACCGTCTTGAAAGTTGCTGCGGGAGCCTTAGAACATCTCCCCGTCGCTCGTGTGGTCAATCTCAGCCGCGCCTTAGGACAACTCAAAGACGCTGGCTTCTGGATCTACGGCACCACTGCTGATGCCGAACAAGCCATCTACAACGTCGATTTCAGCGATCGCCGCCCGATCGTACTGGCAATTGGTTCTGAAGGTGATGGACTGAGTTTACTCACTCAAAAAGGTTGCGACCACTTGGTTTCGATTCCATTGAGTGGCAAAACCCCCAGCTTGAATGCGGCAAATGCTGCGGCGATCTGTTTGTCTGAAATATCTCGCCAGCGTTTGTCAAATATGTTACGACTATCCGAGCGTTAAGCGAGTATTTTGGGTTTATTTAAGATATAGGCTTTGACATTCTTTAAGTCCATTAACTTATCCACCTCCTTTGAATCAGCGGAATCTAAACCAATGAATATTCAAGATATCTGGAGCAGTGCGCTCCATCTCATCGGACAAGCCTGGTGGGTCGAAATCACCACCGCTAGACCCCACTGTACCTATTACTTTGGGCCGTTCGCGAGCGCAGTAGACGCTGATGAAGCCAAGGCTGGCTATGTGGAGGACTTAGAAGGTGAATCTGCCCAAGGGATTCAGGTCGCTATCAAACGCTGCAAGCCCGTACAGATGACGATCGATTATGAGGAAACCGCTCCAGATAATTATAATTCGGTCTCTAAAACTTCGATGAGCGGTCAGTTTGGGTAAGATCGATCGCCCGCTTAGTTAGAACATAGCCCTGACTTCTACTAGAAGTCAGGGCTATTTCTTAACCAGCTTGGTAGCTTCGGGTGGCGACCACCTCTACTCGTGTCTTGAGTAGGTATTTTCCGTTCTTGCCGATCGATTAATTTTCCTCGATTGCATTGGCAGCCCAGGTAAAGCGGAAGGTAGTACCGCGTGCTGACGATTCTGCGCGATCGGCGGGGTGCTCGACGATCGCAATCTCGCCCCCGTGAGTTTCCACCAGGCGTTTGACGATCGACAGTCCGATGCCAGTATTATTCTTGTCTTTGGCAGACAAGGTTTGAAAAATCTCAAAGATCCGCTCGCGGCTCGCGGCGGGGATGCCAGCACCATCATCGGCTACGGTGAATTCCCACACATTGCCCAGCGGTCTGGCGGTGACTCGGATCTTGCCCTGGGGACGATCGTGATGTTTGTAGGCATTGCCGATCAGGTTTGCCAAAACACGTCCCAACAGGATGCGGTTGGTAGCGATCTTCGGTAAATGATCAGGGAGATCGAGTCTAAAAGTGTCAGGAATATTTAGCGAATCGACGACCTCCGCTAATAAATCATCAACGGCAAAGGTTTCCAGACTCGATGGCAGATTGCCCAGCCGTGCATAGTCGAGTAGACCATTAATCATCGCTTCCATCCGATCGACGCGCGATCGCAGTAATTCGAGATTGGCTTGGGTATCGGGATCGATGTCCGTTAAGTCATCTTCGATCCATTGCGCGAGGTTGGCGATCCCGCGTAATGGTGCTTTGAGATCGTGGGAGACAATATAGCTAAATCGCTCTAACTCTTGATTGCGCCACTCAGCAAGAGCGTTAGCCCGCGCGAGTTCGGTTTGGGAGTGCTTGCGCGCGCGGATGTCCTCGATCGCTGAGATAAAATGTAGGGGTACACCAGCGGCATCGCAGCGGAGCGAGACAGTCAGATTTGTCCAGACGATCTCGCCGGATTTGTGCAGATAGCGTTTTTCCATCACATAGTTCGGGATTTCCCCAGCTACTAATTGGCGGACGTATTCGAGATCGGTGGCGAGATCTTCTGGATCGGTGATTTCTTGAAAAGTCCGCGCTAATAACTCAGCCTGAGTATAGCCGAGGATCTCACACAACCGCTGATTGACCCGCAGCCACGCTCCGTCGATCGCCACATGCGCGATGCCGACGGCTGCTTGCTCGAAGGTCGCCCGAAACTGCTCTTCACTGTCTTTGAGCGACAATTCCGCTTGGATTCGCTCGGTCAGATCGTGTGAAATTGCCATCAGTTGCTCGATATTACCACTAGCGTCAAGCAGGGGTGTGACCGTCACTTCCCACCACTTCGGTTTGCCATTCACCGTCGGGCAATTGCCTTCAAACTTGGCAACCTGACCGCTCCTGGCGGCTGCTATGGCGACGGTAGCGGCTTGACGATCGGCATCTTGCCAATACTCCGACCACTGCGATCGCTCGATTGTTTCAAAATTGTCGATTTCCAACAACTTTTTGCCGCCATCGTTCATATATAGCAGCCGACCCTCCAGATCCAAGACCTTGATACAGTCGTGATTATATTCCAACATCCGCCGCGTAAATTCTTCACTCCGCCGGAGGGCGATCTCATCCTGCTTGCGATCTGTTATGTCGCTAATGACCCCAGCCATCCGCACTGGTCGTTGGTCGCGATCGCGATAAAATCTCCCAAATCCTGACAGCCACCGCCAGCTTCCATCCGATCGAACGACACGATACTCCGCAGCATAGTCGGTACGTGTCGTCTTCGCAACTTCGATCGCTGCTAATACGCCAGCTAGATCGTCAGGATGGATGCGCTGCTCCCAATCAGAATAGGTATAAGTGGCGGCATCAGGATCGTCGAGCAGCACGGCACAATAATCATTCCACGCAATCTCGTCAGTCAGCAGATTCCAGTCCCAAGTTCCCAGCAGTGCAGCGTCGATCGAGAGATTCAGCCGCTCTGCCAAATCATTGGCTTGCAGGGTGGTATCGACCAATTCTTGTGTCCGCTGTGCCACTTTGGCTTCGAGTTCCTCATTTAGCTGCTGGATCTGCGCCTCGACGACCGCTCGCGCTTGGATTTGCTGTTGGAGTTCGAGATTGGCTGCTGCCAACTGCGCCGGACTCGGTAGTGATAGTGCTTGCGGGATCAGTCGCACGAGGACGAACGCTGTATAGGCAGAAACGATCGCGGTCATTGCCTTGACCGCTCCAGAGAGCCAATACACGGGATGCCACAGCGTCCACACTTCCAATAAGTGGGTAGTACCGCAAAAGATAATAAATGCCCCAAATAACGTAAAAATCCAGTTAAATGGTAAATCTTCGCGTTGCTGGACGAAGTAAAATAATGTCAGCGGAATCGAGAAATAGGCGATCGCAATCGTCAGATCTGAGACCAGATGCAGCCCAACTAATTCCCGCTGCCACAAATAGCAATGTCCGTGCGGTATAAACGAGTTGGACATTAGCGTATTTGTCAAGAAATCCGTCATCGTCTATTGCTCCAGATGGCTATTTTGAGGTCAACACCGAAAAGGGGAAATATAGCACATCTAGCAATTTATTATACATCAGCTCACATCTTGCATCAAAACACAGTTACTAGTGTTTTAGGGGATAGCGAAAAGTGCGGGAACAGGGGTTTCCCCTGTCTTGTCTCACCTTTTTTGACGGGGAACCCGTCCAAAGGTGAGCCGCAAGTAGAGCACCTTTTCAAGATAGGGGATAGTTTTAGTGCGATTGAGCAATCGAGAGACATTTAGGTCGAATTGAGGAATGGCAAGAGCGTAGCTTAACTATTTTTGAGGTCTAGATTGGCATGTTTATTAATCCAACTGGAGCAAAAACCGAAATCTATCGCCTTAGTACGATCGAGGTGTATATACCCAACTTTTACCATCCGCACGGGGAATCAGTTTAGTTTGACTCGAACCGATTAAAATCACCGTCCGCATATCCGCTGACTCTGGTACAAATTCGCTCAAAGTAATTACTTTTACTCGTTCTCCAGATCTACCCAGATTGCGGGCGAGGATGACCGGAGTGGTGGTCGATCGAAACTTCATGAGGATTTCCTTAGCTGCGGCTAATTGCCAGCTCCGGTGGCTAGAAATCGGGTTGTAGAAAGCGATCGCAAAGTCAGCTTCGGCAGCAGCCGCAATCCTGGCGGCGACTACTTCCCAAGGTTTGAGAATGTCCGATAGGGAGATCGCACAAAAATCGTGTCCCAATGGGGCACCCACACTCGCAGCGGCGGCCTGCATGGCGGAAATCCCCGGGTTAATGTGGAGATCGATCGTGTGCCACTCTGGTTTTGCTTCCCGATCTAGGACTTCTAATACAGCCGCTGCCATCGCAAAGATCCCCGGATCGCCAGAGGAGACAACTACAACATTTTTGCCACTGGCGGCTAGATCTAAGGCTAATCTGGATCGATCGAGTTCGACCCGATTATCCGATCCGTGGCACTGTTTCCCGACACTGAGATCTTTAACTAAATCTAAATACGTGTGATAGCCGACCAAATCTGTCGCGGCGCGAATCGTCTCCCGCACCTGTGGGGATAGCCACTGTGCCGAGCCTGGACCGGTACCGACTACAGTTAGTTTACCTTGGGCTTGCCCGATCGAGCTGGGATCGATCGGCTCTGCTGCACCAAAGATCGTCAAATTGGCATCGCGACTAATTACGCTCAAATTGGTGGGTAGTAGTTCAGAGTCACCAAGGCGAATCGGCAGATTTAAACTCTTCCCAATTGCGGCAATTGCCGCTCCAGCGACTGTCTTGGGGAGGATAATCCCAGCTACCGCAGCTAGGGCAAGATGGGCGGTAGCGAGTCGAGACTCAATTACTTCGATCCACTCGATCGCGGTAAGTCGATCGGGTTCATTGACCGCTAAGACTAGGCTGGTGGGATGATAGACTAGCTGCGTAGGACTACCAGAGATCGCTTGTGTGGTGACGATAATCGTCCGTTCCCCATTCACCACAAAGGGAATCTCACTCGCCAATAGCCACGGCGCATCACCAACTAGACTGACACTGACACCCGCAATCAGATCGGCGATAAATGCTTTGACATGTTCGCGATTGGCTAAATAATAGCCAGTAGGTGGATCGGGCAGCACGGTATTAAACTGAAGCTTGCCGGTAGTGGTAATCGCCGGATGCACATTCAGAACTGCGGCAATTTTTGCAGCCAGATCGTTCACCCCCGTCATCCCACCCAATAGCGGTACCACGGCACTCCCATCCGCTGCGACGGCGACAACTGGCGGTTCAGTCTTGGTATCTGTCAAAATTGATGCTAGCGTCCGAATCAATATTCCCGCCGCACACAAGCCAATTATCGGCACGCCCTCACGATACAATTGCCGCACCGTATCGCCAAAGTTGGCAAAGCTCACATCAACATCTGTCGTGCGCTCGGCTAACCCATATAGTTGCGATCCGGGGAAAGCTGTCATCAATTGGCGTGCGGTGGGGACGCTAAGTTGGTTGAGGACGATCGCAATGGGCAGAGGTCGTTGGCGCAGCCTCTCAGAATGAGCATCGAGCATGATTTAACGGATGACGGTCTTTCTTATCTTATCGTTGGATCTGGAGCGGCTCGATCGAATGATAAAATATTAACGGTCTAAGCCGCTTCATTTAGATCTTGTACCGATCGATGTCTATGGTCTTAAACAGTTGACAGTTGACAGTTGACAGTTGCGGATGCAATCGCGCTGAGGTCTCCTCAGCGTGCGTTGCACCAAGCAGACAGCGAAAAGTGCGTTCTTGGGGTTTCCCCTGTCTTATCGCACCTTCATGGACGGGAAAAATAACCGCAAAGACTCCGCAAAAACAATCCACCTAAAGGTGGTTGCTCAAATCCCCTGGGCTTTGGTAAATCTGCCCATTTGAATCCAAAAAGTCGATCTCGATCTCGATCGCATCATTAAAAGGCATATAAGTTTATTTTGGTATCGATCCACGCCATAGCCATACTGAGTTCCTAATTTTATCTATGCCACAGATCGCCCGCAAAACTATTTTATATGTCATTACCAAATCCGAGTTAGGTGGTGCCCAGGGGCATGTCTATGACCTGATTAAATCGCTTCATCAAGATTATGAGATCCATCTGGCTGTCGGTGCCCCTGGACTGCTCACAGACAAAGCAACTGACTTAGGAATTAGAGTACATATTATCTCCAAGCTCCAGCGCAGGATTAACCTCTCTAGCGATTTGAAATCGATTCAGCAATGTATTGCGATTATCAAACTCATTAAACCCGATCTAGTGCATTGTCATAGTAGTAAAGCTGGCGTAGTCGCGCGAATTGCCGCCTGGATTTGTCGGGTACCAGTTATTTTCACAGCACATGGTTGGGGGTTCGATCCGCGATCGCCACGACTCCAACGGAATATTGCTTTAGGAGTTGAAAAAATCTTAGCACCGATCTCGACCAAAATTATTTGCGTCTCCGAAAGCGATCGACAACTCGCGATTTCTTTGAAAGTAACAGTACCGAAATTAGTCGTGACAATCCACAATGGTATCGATCCCGAATCGACAACTACTGCGGTACCAGCACGGCAACCACCACAGTTAATTATGGTCGCGAGATTCAATCGTGCCCAAAAAGATCAGCATACGCTCATGCAAGCGATCGCCAAAGTCAACCAACCAATCGAATTAATATTAGTTGGAACTGGTTCCGATTGGGAAGAGAGTAAAAGTATGGCTAAGAATTTAGGAATTACCGATCGAGTGACTTTTTTAGGCGATCGATTAGATGTACCAGATCTATTAGCTAATTCACAAATTTTTGTGTTAAGTACGCATTATGAAGGTGCGCCAATTAGTATCTTAGAAGCGATGCGCTGTGGACTGCCGATCGTCGCTACCAATGTCAATGGTATTCCCGAGCAAGTTGCCGATGGCATTACGGGTTTATTGGTACCCCATCAGGATGTTTCCGCTTTGACTGCGGCGATCTCTAATTTAGTTGCCGATCCAGAGCGTCGTCGCCAGATGGGTATCGCTGGAAGGCAAAAGTTTCTCCAAGAATTTACAGTCGAGCAAATGGTTGAAAAAACCGAAGTATTGTATCGATCTTATACAGTTGACAGTTGACAGTTGACAGCGAAAAAGTGCGTTCTTGGGGTTTCCCCCGCATTCAACTATTCACTATCCACAATTGCATCTCATCACAACTTTCATTTATGACGAGTACCATCCCCACGCCCCAGACAACCAACTTCGAGGAGATCGATCGAGCCATTACTATTCTCCACCAGCAGCGATCGAATTGGGAAAAAACTAGCATTCCCCAACGATTAGGATATCTGCAAGAGTGCCTCGATCGGACGATTGCCGTTGCTGATGAGTGGATGAGGGCGGCTTGTCAAGCTAAAGGAATCGATCCGCAATCGTCGCTAGCGGGCGAAGAATTAGTCGCTGGAGCGATTTCGACAGTGCGGAATCTGCGGCTGTTGATGACGACGCTCCAGGCTGATGGACTTGCACCGCCCAAAATTCGACAACGGGAGGATGGGCAATTTGTGGCGGAGGTATTACCGAGAAATGCGATCGAGCGATGGCTATATTTGGGCTATCGGGGTGAAGTGTGGCTAGAACCAGGAACTTTACCCACCCAAGGGCGGATCTATCGCGAACCGACAGCCAGCCAGGTAGCCTTAATTTTGGGAGCGGGGAATGTTTCGGCAATTGTGGCGATGGACGCGCTCTGGAAGTTATTTGGCGAGAATCAAGTCGCCATCATCAAGATGAATCCAGTTAACGCCTATATTGGGACGTATTTAGCCCAAGCATTTGCGCCACTGATTCAAGCCGGTTTCCTCCAGATTGTCTATGGTGGTGCCGAAGTTGGTGAATACCTGTGTCAACACCCGCAGATCGAGACAATTCATATTACTGGTTCTCATCGTACCCATGATGCGATCGTGTGGGGGGCAACAGCCATAGAGCAGCAAGAGCGCAAAGCGGCTAAAGATCCCCGGATTACCAAACCAATTACTTCCGAACTCGGCTGTGTCACGCCGATTTTAGTCGTACCAGGGAACTGGTCAAAGTCGGATCTTACCTTTCAAGCGCGTCAGGTGGCAAGTACGATCGCTCACAATGCGAGTTTTAATTGTGCTGCGGGACAGCTCCTCGTCACCGCCTCCGGTTGGGCGCAGCGGGATGAATTTTTGGCAACCCTCCGGCGAGAATTAGCCGCTACTCCCACTCGTCAAGCTTACTATCCTGGTGCCCAAGATCGGTATCGAGCATTTCTCGATAAGTACCCCCAGTCCGAGCCATTGGGGACGCATACGCCAGAGATCGTTCCCTGGACGCTAATCCCCGATGTACCTGCCGTAGCGGGCGAATATGCCCTCACTGAAGAGGCTTTTTGTGGGGTGCTGGCGGAAGTCTCGATCGAGTCTCAATCTGCACCCGATTTTCTGACTAAAGCAGTGGCATTTGCGAACGATCGGGTGTGGGGGACACTCTCCTGTACGGTGTTAATTGACGCTCGAACTCAGAAACAATATCAGCGGGAATTTGACAGGGCGATCGCTCATCTTCAGTATGGCGCGATCGGGGTCAATATCTGGTCGGGGATGTTATTTTATTTTGGTGCGACGACTTGGGGTGCTTATCCCGGCAATACGCTAGCCGATATTGGTTCGGGGATCGGGTTCGTCCATAATACTTATCTATTCGATCGACCTGAGAAATCTGTCGTCTACGCGCCATTTCGGATTTTTCCGACTCCCGCCTGGTTTGCGACTCACAAAAATCTGTTGGGGATGGCGCGGCAGTTGCTGAAGTTTGAGGCCGATCCCACTTGGCAAAATCTCCCAGGATTGGTAATAGCCGCACTGCGGGGTTAGTTCGATTGAGCTGGAGCGGAGATCTTCATCCCACCCCAACCCAACCTTTCTTTTTATAAGACTCCGGTGGACACACAAGTCGATCGGACAACGAATGTCAAACCCAACATCCAGACGATCGATGAGAGCGTTGAGTTTTCTCGTTCCGTAACGCCTTGTGGCGTAGCCTCGCTCTACTCAACTAACTGTCTACTGTCGATGATGTACTGAATTTTTATGTCGGGAGTTATGATACCAGACATATACAAAAGCTAGAACTTGGAGCGGCATCATAATCAACATCTCTTTGGAGAAAATATTGAGATCCAATCCAGAAATCGACGTAAAATAACCCATGCTCAAAGTCGCAGGTAGCAATAACAATAAAAATTTGGGCTTGAATTTCACCATCCGATCTCCTAGAGAGCTGTAGTCACAATAATTGAATTGAGGCGGAGCAAATAGTAAGCGATAAACGCGATCGCGATCGCTATTTGGATGCGAGAATTAGTCAGCCACCTGAGATAAAAAGTTTGGTGGTGACAGCCCGATGATAGCTCCCAGATCCAGTGAACTAACATCATCCCCAAACAGCCAAATAATAACGGCCCAAATAAATGATACTCGATCGCCTGTCGCCAATCCCCACGGACGATCGCGATAAACGATCGAGTCATTCCGCAACTAGGACAAATGATACCCAGCCAATGTCGCAGGGGACAAAAGATCGCGCCAATTCGATATCCCGCTGCATAAAAACAGCTACCAATCAAACAAGTGGCACAGATCCCCATCCCGACATAACGACCAAATCGAGCCGCTCTTGATAGTTTATGCACACCCGACTAGAACCAACCTTGTTTTTTGATGACATAGGTATCGATAAATTCTCGATCGGTTTTAGTCAAATAAATAATTCCTTCAATCAGTCCAATGATTCCCATAATTGGACTAGCGATAAAACAGGTGAGTACACTAACTGCTAGCATGATTGCACCTTCGGTCGTGTAACCGAGAATGAATTTATGGATGCCCAATGAACCGAGTAAAATTCCACAAATCCCCGCCCCTATTTTCTTGCTTGCATCAGCTCCGTCTTGCATAAACCAGCTCCTAAAATTACTAGATCGATCGAATATCCTGTTCCGATACCAGTATTCCCCAAAGTGCGATCGAAATCACTATGTATTAACAATAATCGATATCGCCATCAATTGAGATTAACCGACTGGTGCGGCTCGATCGCCTAGAAATGTTAAAATCGGCTGGATAATCCGATCGCACCAAGCTGTCTGAATCAGATCGATGCAATATTTGTCGATCTCGCCTACTTGCTCGCTGTACATCGATAACACATCTAATTTATATCCCGAACCTTGTCCCCACCGATCGATCGTTTGTTGCCAAAATGAAGACTCATCATAATCTTGGGGTGCGAGGACGCGATCGCTTAAAATAATTTCAATTTCGATACCGAGATCGATCGCCAGAGTAATAACCCTCACCCTGTCTTGTCTCACATCATCCGGCTGGGGATGAGGGCATTTAACCGCCGCAAAAAAAGCAAAAGATCGATCGAGATCGACTGATTTGCATAAATATCCGTAAATCTACTGATTGAGTAATAGAGCCTTACTGGTGCATTCGCTAGCCATTGATGAATAGTTCAGATTTGCCACCGCCTTGTGAAGTTGAGATCCAACTGCGACAAAAGTTAGCTGCTGTCTGGGCAGCTCCATTACAGAGTGCCCAACGTGCTAAAGCGATGAGTCTGTTGCTTGGCGTGGTGCAACAGCTACCAGGGATCGGGCGCGTCAACCATCAGGATTATCTATTGGCACTAAATCAAACTTGGGAATGGATGAGTCGAAATATTGATGAATTTCAAGCTTCAACTGATTCTTTAGAACGCGATTTAGTCAAGTGGATTAATGGTTACCTGTATTGGCGCATTCGGGACATCTACCAAAGTACAACTGCCAAGCAGCAGCCGATGAGTTTAGATGAGGAAGTATTCGATCGCGGTGAAACCTATCTGGATCTATTATCAGAAGCTGGCGCGATCGGTGTCAATCTCTATACTTTAGACGAACAAATTGCGGTACTTCAGCAGCAAGCAGATCGCGAAATTGCCACCCAAATCGAAGCCTGGATTGAATTAGATCCAGAGCGAAAACTGCAAAATTGTCATCCGCGATCGCGATCTGATTGTCATTGTCAAATCCTGAGTTACCGGATCGCGATCAAAGATCCACCAGATTCATTTACTCAGATTGCCACAGAACTTGATATTCCCTATCAAACATTAGTATCGCACTGGAAACGCAGTTGTCTACCAATCCTACAAGCTCAAGCTCGAAATTTTGGCTATGAGCCAGTTAAAGATAGCTAATTATCGCTAGATCGCATATTCACGATCGTTGCAGCCACACTCTGACAGTGATGAATACCTACCCACTTACTTACCCACAACTCCCATGCACGATTGTTATCGCTCGGACTTGAAAATCGATCTCGATCGGATCGCACATGCCACTGCTGCCAAATTTGCCGCCGAGCAGCGATCGATTTCCAAGGGGCGCAGCGTCTATCTCAATACACTCGCAGTCTGTGCCGTGCGGCAATATTTGAGTGTTACCTGTCAACTAGATCTCGATCTCAATTGCGGTGATAGTTGGCAAATCGGGCTGCAAAGTATCATGAATGTCGCCGATTTAGTCATTCCTAATGTTGGTAAAATTGAATGTCTGCCAGTATTGCCAACTGCTACCGCAATTACGATTCCAGCAGCTTTAGACGATCGAATCGGTTATGTCATCGTTCAATTTAGCGAACAGCTAACTAGTGTCGAACTCCTGGGATTTATTGATTCGGCACAGCTAAGGCTACACCAACAATCGGCAGGAGCAGCGATCGCGCTAAATAGTGTGGAAATCCAATCGATCGATCGCTTATTGGATCTCATTTATGATAACCAAGTACATAATCTTCAGGAATTTTTAGCAGGTATCTTAGGAACTGGCTGGGAGCCAATCATCCAGCAAAGCTCCGCACAAATCGATGCCACCGAGCGAGAATTTGCACTTAGAAATCCGCTGAATCTAGCTAACAATACTAATTACGATAGTATTCGCGACTTTACCGCGAGCAAGATGATTAATTTGCGCGCAAATATCGCGACGATCCCCCTATTAATGATGATCGGTTTGAGCGTAGAACCCGACGACAGTAGAGTCAAAGTCAGAATCAGAATTCATGCCGCTGGAGGGGTGCCGATGTTACCCCCCCATCTCAAGCTCACCCTCCAAGCCGAAAACGGTCAGTTTTTGAGTGAGATCCAGTATCCTGAAGCCATGAACTTTATCCAGATCCAATCTTTTAAGCTGCATCCGGGGACGCAATTCAAAATCCGTGTAACATTAGATAACAGTAGTTTTACCGAATCATTTATCGCTTAGAGCATGTCGATCGGGTGTCTAAATCCACCGCCTTTAGGCGGATTGTGGTGAGAGTGGGTGATAAATGCCTACTCTCACCACAACGCTGTCTGCTTGGTGCAACG
>JBBRVB010000081.1:0-12443 GCA_038247275.1 Chroococcales cyanobacterium | reverse complement strand
AATGCCTACGAACCTCACGAACATATTTATGAGTCGTTAGCGACTTATGGGGGGACAGTATTACTGCGGGGAACGGGGATCGTCGCCGCCCGGATCTTGCAAAAACTCTACACGTTGCGCCGGAATAACGAGCGAGTCGAAATCAGAGTAATTCAATTACTGAGATCGGCAAAAATAGAAGGTAATAAATACGGTTTAGCCGATCGCAAAGTCGAACATAACTATGAATTTCAGCCCTTTAATTGGCCGAAATCTGCTTGGGGCGGACAATATAAAACGATCCTCGAAGCCGCCACCCCAGAGCAACGCCAGCACCTCCTTGCCGATTGGGGTGGTGTCACCACGATGAATCGTTCCGACTGGCGCAAAATCATCACTGGCGGTATCAATAAAGGCTGGTATCAAATCTTCTATGGCGAAGTTCAGCAAGTCATCCCCAATCCCACTCATGGCGGTACGATTACCACCGTCCGCGAATCGGGTGTTAAGGGTGATATTAATTTAGAAGCAGACTTTATTATCGATGCAACCGCAGTAGACGCACCAATTATGGCAAGTCCCCTACTTCAAGATTTAGTGCAACTATATAATCTACCACTCAATCATCTCGGTAGACTAACGGTTACGGCTGATTTTGAGTTAGCAGAAATGGCAAATAAAGTGGGTAAAATCTATGCATCTGGCTCGATTACTTTAGGTAATCATTATGCACCTGTAGATAGCTTTCTAGGGCTGCAATATGCCGCCTTTAATATTACTCAAGATTTATTAGACCGCCAAGCGATCGAGTTGAAGCCAGTGGTTTTAGCTCGATCTCTGTTTCAATGGTGGAAATGGGTGAGCAATCGATCTCCAGATTGAGACTCAATTTGGAGATCCTCACATCTTACCTCACAACCTAGTTACTAGTGTGGATGTAGTTTGGAACAACTCGATCGCCATCGCGGGTGCTGACGACATATACTTGACGAGTTGGGGCAGTAGGGTGATGCTGAATTTCAGTCAAATCTACCCCTTCATTGGCTAATTTAGCTACCAATTTCAATCCAGCATCATCATTCCCCTCACAACCGATAAATCTCGATCGATCGCCCATTGTTGCCAGTGTACAGGCGACGTTGACTGGTGCGCCACCAGGTAGCGGTGACCACGATTTGACATCCTCGCTACTAACTCCGCTCTCGTTGACTAATAAATCGAAGAGCACTTCACCAAGACAAATGACGGTAGACATCTGGGGGCTGGGGGCTAGAGGATAGAGAGGGAAAGGCAAAGGGGAATTAAATCCTTGACAATTGTGAGTGGAACCAAATATGCGATCGCAACTAAATCCAGATGAATACTAGTATTGACCGACTGCTCGCCAGTTATCATTATGACTTACCCGATCGACTCATCGCGCAGACTCCAGTAGTACCTAGAGATCGATCGCGATTATTGGTAGTCGAACCCAATGATGGGTACCAACATCGTCACTTTCATGAGATTGGGGATTTGCTCAATCCTGGGGATTTGCTGGTATTTAATAATACTCGCGTGATTCCGGCGCGGATCTATGGTGTCAAAACCACCGGCGCACCTGTGGAAATTTTGCTACTTTCCGAGCAAAAACACAATTGTTGGTTAGCACTAGTCAAACCCGGACGCAAGATCAAAATCGGTACCCAAGTTATTTTCCCGAATCACGATCCGGCGGGCGATATCCCCCAGATTACTGCCACAATTATTGGCAGAGACAAACTTACTGGCGGTAGGTTGCTGCAATTTGAATTGCCCAATGATATCCCGTTACTGCAAGTGCTGGCTGACTTTGGCGAACTTCCGTTACCGCCATATATCAATGCGAGTACTTCTACTCCCGAACAGTATCAAACCGTCTATGCCAAAGTGCCTGGAGCAGTTGCCGCACCGACGGCTGGTTTACATTTTACCCCCGAATTACTCGATCGATTGACCGAGCGGGGTGTCAACCAAACTCATGTGACTCTGCATGTAGGTGTGGGTACTTTTCGCCCAGTGGAAGCCGAGGATATTACCACTCATCAGATGCACCATGAATGGCTAGAAATTTCGAGTGAGTCGATCGATCGGATTCAAGCCACAAAAGCCGCTGGTGGCAAGGTATATGCTGTGGGGACAACTGCGGTGCGCGTCCTAGAGACGGCAGCTCAGACGGGCAAATTGCAGCCTTACAGCGGCGATACAAATATCTTTATCTATCCTGGCTATCAATGGCAGGTAGTAGATGGGTTGATTACCAATTTTCACCTGCCAGGATCGAGTTTAATGATGCTAGTTAGTGCCGCGATCGGTCGGCAGCGATTATTAGATTTATACCAGATCGCGATCGAGTCTGACTACCGCTTTTATTCCTTTGGCGATGCGATGTTGATTCGCGCGTTTGAGCATCGGAGCGACTCGGTTTGAGATCGAACCCGCTCAGAGGTAGACGAGGATACTCGTACTGAGAACTGCCAAATTTACTCAAAACCAGGCGTTGCTGAATTAAGGTACGATCTAGCGATTACCTCTCGGCGCGGCTCCGCCAACGACAGAGGTAAATACTATTAAATTTGCCTGGATCGATCGCCGCCAAAATTATTCACTGAAACGGGAATAGGAACATCCCAAAATTTAAGTCAGAAAAGAAAAGTAGGGTGGGCACTGCCCACCACTTCAAATCAATACGGAGCAAAGACTTCGGCTTGTTATCTCTATCTTGACATACTCGATTTATAGTATCGTTATGCATTCATTCGTTGGCATCGTCTACCGTTCGCTTTAGTGTCTGCCTTAGCAGAAGGTAATCGCAATTGCTGCGATTAATTCATGTTCGATTGCTCTTAGCACGTTCCGCGATCGATGACTTTAAATCATACTTAGGATCGATCGATTTTGAATTAACGACTCGATCGCATCTGCTATGCTGCTCGATCGATTGATGTTTGTTTAGATCCACTCGCAGGCGATCTGAATTGGCTCGATCGGATCGATAAAATTATTCGGAATCGATCGTGTGACTATATTCGATCGATCTAATTTCAATGTAAAACTAATGACTCGATCTCCGGTAATTCTTCTCCCCTACCATCTTGTGGTTTAATAATCACCTCCACCTGATATCCAGCCCCAGCCGCCAATGCTGCTAAAGTATCCAATCTGAGCAATTGTTTCCCAGTTTCCAATCTAGCCAGTTGAGATTGCTTAATCCCCACTTTATCTGCAAACTCTTGTTGAGTAAGCTTTGCAGCTTTCCGCATCGCGATTGCCATTCTCGCAATTTGAAATTCCGTTCTCAAAGCCTCATATTCCTTGAGAACTTCTGGCTTACTTAGAGCACGTTTTCTGACTTCATCAAGACTAATCATTTTAGCTATCATTCTTAACTCATTGAATATAATTAAACATTATTTCAGTCGATCCTCTTCTGAAAATTGCTCTAGAAAATCTGTTAAATATTTCTTCGCCAACTTCATTTCTTTTATTGGTGTTTTTTGAGTTTTTTTCTGGAACCCATGCAACAAAACAAATTTCTGTCCCGTATGTAAAAAGTAGATAATTCGATAGGCATTTTTATCGACACGAATGCGAATTTCGGATAGCTTATCTTCTAGCGGTTTAACATGGGGCATTCCCACATCAATTCCAGACTCTTCCAGCAGGTCGAACACCCAGAGAAACTTAGCTTGAGTTTTAGCATCCTGCGCTTCAAACCACTCTGTAACTGGAGATTTAGTCTCACCATCGGTATAAAACTCGATCTACCATCCAGTCATTGATAGCATTAATATTTATAACATTAATGCTGTCACAGTTAGTTCCTTCTGGCAAAGTTATCGCTCCCAAGGAACACCAAAACCATTATCGACTCGATCGCACCGAATTTCGACGATCAAGCCATCAGGATCGTAACAGTAGACACCTCGCCCAGTCGATCGAGTCACTGGTTCGCCATCAATTTTGATTTCATGATCGTGGAGAACTTGCACGACTAAATCGAACAGAGCGGGATCGATATCGAATGCCAGATGATTGGCGCGGGTGAACTGCTGTGTGGGATCGGGATCTGGGGGCGATAAATCTGGCTCGGCAAATAAATCGAGAATAGTCCCATCTGGAATCCGAAAATTTGCCACTCGCCCCTGTTTTACCAATTCAATCAAACTAGAAGGTATTTCCGCTCCAGCTAGCTCGTGTAAGCCTAAAATCGTCCCGTAAAAGTGGCGTGAGGCTTGCATATCTCCCACATTGAGCGCGATGTGGTGCAAGCGACGTAAAGCTCCAGATGGGAGTGTTGAGATCGATTGAGTAGCAATCATAGCAACATATTTAGAACGGTTTTTAAAAAACAAATGGCTGGAATAGCGACGCTCTCGATCTAGAAGTGTCTGTAAGATCGATTGAGATCGTTCCGAAAAATCTGCATAACACCTTGATGCTAACCAAAACAGGATGAATTTAGCCCTAATTATGACTCAGTACTGTCCTGATTTGGGGATAGCGGTGATGTATATTCAAACTAAGAGGAAGATTTAACCAGTTACAGTGCATTACCTGGGGTTGCCATGCCATCGACTAATATCTAAATCAATTTGAGAGTGAGTGCCGAACGTGGAAGATCGATTACCTTTATTAATTCAAAAACAACTCAATGCCCTAATTCACAAGCAGCCGCCCCTATTTCCGTGGGAAACAAAAATTGAAGACTATGACACAACTGAGGTCGAATTTGGGAACTCTAGACTTACCAGTCCCCCAACTTCATCGCCGACATCCAATCTCGATGCGCCTGCGGATCGCTAGCTAGTCGCGAGTTGCTAGTGGGTTGGGCTAAGTGCCATTCATTTTCTTAATTATGCCCACATCTGCAACAGAGCGATCGACTTCGCTGTTAGCGAAAATTCAGCGACAGATGGCAATGATGCCCAAAACTATTACCGAAGAATCACTCCTCTTGCGTGTGCTGGTGCAGTCGATGGTAGTAATCGGTATTATTGCGACTGATGTTGCTGCGGAGACTAGTTTGAGTTTGTGGGCAATTCCGCTGAGTATGATCGGGGCAACGTGGAGTTGGTATCATCGTCACGGACGTAATATTGGGGTTAAATTTGGGCTAGCATTGGCAATGTTGGGGGCATTGGGCTATTTTGTCGCGCATCTCTTCGGGAGTATGAATGATACGCGATTAGTTTTGGCAGAATTGTTGGTGCAGATGCAGGTGATTCACACCTTCGATCTACCTCGCCGCAAAGATCTGGGCTACTCGATGACGATCGGGTTAATCTTAATTAGTGTCGCTGGTACTTTGAGTCAAACGTTGACTTTTGCGCCGCTCTTATTACTGTTTTTGACGATCGCGATTCCGGTTTTATTGCTCGACTATCGATCGCGCCTCGATCTTACCCCACTGACGATCTCCAGTCCGACCCAAATTACCAAGATTGGATTGCCGTGGCGAAAACTGGGGCAATTGTTGGGGCTAGTTGTCGGGATCGGCTTAGTTATTTTCGCGCTGATGCCGCGTTTTCCAGGCTATCAGGGTTCACTACCAATGAGCGCGCCGGTTAAATACGAGCAAAAGAAATTTGATGTCAAGGGGATTAATAATCCTGGCTATCAGCGCAAGGGTAGGACTGGCAGCGGTAAAGATCTCCAAATCGATGGTACTGGCGGTAACGGTAGTAGCGACGAGAAACTAGATGATACTTCTTATTACGGATTTAACTCGCGGATCGATCGGAATATGCGGGGGGTAATGAAGCCGAAGCTAGTGATGCGCGTGCGTTCCCAAGCTCCCGGATTTTGGAGGGCATTGGCATTCGATCGCTATACTGGACAAGGCTGGGAAATTTCTCGCAACGATGCGACCAAAAAAGTGCTGCGCTCTGATTGGGCTTATAAATTTACACTTGCTTATCCCATCACCAAAATCCCGACTAAGCGGGTAGTTCAAAGTTATACCGCCCTCGAAGAATTGCCAAATATTATTCCAGGGATGTCAGCCATCAATGAATTATATTTTCCGACTTCCGAAATTGCCCTCGATCCTGAAGGACTCGTGCGATCGCCAGTCGGACTACAACCAGGATTGACCTATACTGTAGTCTCACAAGTACCATATCGCGATCGAGCATTACTCGATAAAGCCAGTACCAAATATCCGCCAGACATCTCTAAATATTACCTCCAAATTCCTCCTGAAATTGCGCCTAAATTGCGGCAATATACTCAAGGGTTAGTCGCTAATTCCGCCCGACAGCAAGTTGGTAAAAATAGCCCCGCTCTAACGTCCACCTACGCGAAATCCCTCTACCTCGCCCAATATCTCAAACAACATTATCGCCTACCTGCCGACCCCATGGCACTCGATCGCGTTCCAGCGAGTACCGATGTCGCAAGCTGGTTTCTGTTTCGGTGCGAGGGTAAATCCACTACTTGCCAAGCCGGTGGCTATGCTGATGATTTTGTCACTACTTACACGATGATACTCCGCTCGATCGGGATTCCCGCCCGATTAATCGTCGGCTTTAATTCTGGTAAATTTAATCCCTTCACCGGATTCTACGAAGTCTCTAATACCGACGCACATGCCCTCACCGAAGTCTATTTTCCCGATTATGGTTGGTTTGCTTTCGATCCGATTCCGGGGCACCCCTTGACTCCCCCAGGTGTCGATGAAGACCAAACTTTTAGCGCGCTCCAGCAAATTTGGAACTGGGTGGCGAGTTGGTTACCTTCTCCAGTTACTGCTTGGATCGCCTATATTTGGTCATTAACTCTCGGCTGGCTGGTAGTGGGAATTGCTGGATTTTTCAGCCTGTTTAATCAGGGCTGGTTGGGGATATTTATCGGTAGCGCGATCGCGATTTCTGTGGCGTTCTGCGGTTGGTGGAGCTGGCAACAGTTTGCTAAATGGCAGCATCGACAATGGTTGAAACAGCTCTCACCAGTCGAGCGCGTGTATCAACAGATGTTAGCCCAATTACGCGAGGCAGGTAGCCCCAAACATCCAGCCCAAACCCCTTTAGAATACGCCCAAATAGTTCGGGAGACTCGATCGACTTCCATTAGTATTTTAGTTACCGAAATCTCTCAAGCTTACACAGCTTGGCGATATGGGCAAGAGGCGCAACAACTCGATCGGTTGCAGCAGTTATTAACTAGTTTGAAAAAAGAACAGCATAGTTGAATATAAACCCATATATAGCAATCCTAAATCAGAAGCAGAGATCTTTTTTCTTCTCTCTGCGCTCTCTACGGATGATGTGCGGTTTAAAAAAATATTAGTAGAAAAGTACTATTAAGTTTGAGGCTGAATTAGGATTGCTATATCCTATAAGATCGCTATGAAATTTAGATTAATTTTCTAATCCAGATTGCTAGTATCAAATTGTACCTGACGATAAAGATCTGCGATCGCGATTTCCACGCCAATTGATTCTAGTAATAGGCGATCGGGTAAAGCAACCATGATTTATGAGAAATGTATAGATAAATATCTGAATTATAGCTAATTTTAATATTATCGAAGTTCTACTCGATCGATACCCAAAAAAATGCACTAGTGAAACTAGTGCATGTTAATATAATTGCTAAGAGAAAAGTAGTTTTTAGAACTCCATTTCAGCAGCTTGAACTTTCTCGACTTGTTTCTTCTTGAGAACTAGGAGGATTTGGGAGAGCATAATCATGAAGACAAATGCTACTAGACCGAGAATACGATCGGGATTTTGTAAGACGATTTCGATGTCTTTTTGACCGAAACCACCGACATTAGGATCGTTGGTAATTGATTGACCAGCAGTAACCGCAGTACCTTCAGCAATCAGTAATTCGGGTCCAGCCGGGATTTTGTCGATGACAGCTTCACCAGTTGCAGGTTGAATTGTGACTTGAGTACTACCATCTTCTTGCTTGGCAATAGTGGTGATATTCCCAGCTACAGAAGCATTATAGACGGCGTTATTGCTTTTCTCACCAGTAGGATAAACCTGTCCGCGACCGCGATTGGCACCAACGTGAACTTGGTATTTACCGAAGTAAATCCCTTTATCAGTTTTGGGGTTGGGAGAAAGGACTGGGAAAATGATTTCTTGGTACTTATCGCCAGGTAATGGGCCGATGATGACCATGTTGTCTTTGCCTTCACCGTAAGACTGGAAGTATAACCCTTCGGTTTTTTCCTTCATTTCTGGGGTGAGACGGTCTTCAGGAGCGATCTTGAAGCCATCGGGGAGCATCAGGACGGCACCGACATTTAGGGGACCTTTAGCTCCATCTGCCGTGACTTGTTGAATGCTTTGGTCGTAAGGAATTTTGACGACAGCTTCAAACACGGTATCGGGCTTGACAGACTGTGGTACTTCGATTTCAGTAGGCTTGGCGGCGAGGTGACAGTTGGCACAGACGATTCTACCGGTAGCTTCGCGAGGGGTTTCTGGGTAGGTTTGTTGTGCCCAGAAAGGATAAGCTGCTGCTGATTGGGGAACGGCTAAGTCATTGGCGAAGATGATGCCTACACTAGCCAACATGATGACTAATGTTTTGGTCAACAGCCGGTGACTGCGTTGCCAGACTGGTAGTAAAGTTAATTTCATAGGTTGGATGATGACAGATGAAGAAAATTAATAATATACAGATTTTGAGTGAATAGCTGGTACCAACTACCGCTGTAGCGTAGCGTCTGTCTCGACTGCAACGCTATTCACGAGGGAACCTCCACATGATTGATGTCGCTGTCTTGAAAAGGTGCTTTACTTGGGGAAACCCCTGTTCTGTGCACTTTTTGCTCCGTTAGGAGAGGTGTCGATAGTGGCGTGTCAACATCATGTTTAACTCATCCCCGATCTTTAATCACCGACTAGCTATTTCCTAGTTTATGCCCACCAAGCAGGTTCGTCTGTCCGGAAGTCAGTTTCTGTCCAAGGCGTGAGCGCGACTGTATCGTTTGCTGTGACTGCGGCATGAACGAGGGAAAGTGATTTGGGTGCGGGACCGCGAACCATTTTACCGGCTTCGTCGTACTGAGAGCCATGACAAGGACACATGAATTTGTTTTCAGCCTTGTTCCAGGGCACAACACAACCGAGGTGAGTACAGATGGCATTGATTCCGTAATCAACAATTGTGCCGTCAGCAACAATGATATAGGTAGGATCGCCTTTCAAGCCTTGTGCCAATTCACGATCGCCTTTGGCTTTACCCGCCAAGAATGCGCTGACTTTGACTTCATTACCTTGGGCATCTTTGGCAGTTGCACCGCCACCAGCAGCACCGGTGGCAGGAGGAACGAAGTAAGCTACAAATGGGTAGGCAGCACCAAGTACCATGCCACTGATGGTGCCAAAGGTGAGTAAGTTCATAAACTGGCGACGACCAAGATCTGGTACGTCAGCGGAATTGATGATTTGAGTCATAAACAACTAAATGAATTTATCTACTTATATCTTTACACAACACTCAGTTATCGCACTGTTCGGGTTGCTATCTAGTGGTGTCAAAGCCTACGGCATCTGATATTATGACATTTTTCGTACTCGATCGGTGGATTTGGGAGGTTGAACCCGATCCAGTGAGTTGAGATCGGGATTTGCTACCAAGCATGATGTTCGCGCTCAGTTTGCGGGTTCAAAACCTGCACATCAACGATCGCGACATTTTGGTCGAACTAAACTGTTAATCAATCGAGATCGATCGCTACCGACAAAACCGACTTCTCCCGTAATTCCTGGAATAGTAAAAGTAGAACTGCCGATCGACTACCAATCGATCTAAGGCTTGAATGGCTACTTGAGTTGCATCAAAAGTCGCAATTTTGAGACCACATTAGCTGCAACTGTAAATGGAATAACTAGAGGATAAATGTTACGATCCGGAAGATGGGATTGTAATGCTCGCTAACTAGCCTTCATCTGCATCATTACAGGGATTCCAGCTATTGCACCTGTTTTGTTGACAAAGCGATCTTCTTGTCCCACTTGAAGCTATGAAATATCATGATGTGATGATTCTTTGAGCGGTTAAAAATTTTATACTACTAAGTTAATTTCTGTGATTCCAAAACGGCTATTTCAATTATTGATGGTTCTCCCAGGCATGGGGTTACTGCTTGATTTAGTGTCCCGTCTTGGAGCCGAAATGCTCTGGTTTCAGGAAGTTAACTACTTTTCAGTACTCCTGCTCAAATTTCAGGTTCGACTAATTTTATTGGGCATTGTGACAGGGGCTACGGCAGCTTATTTACTAGGAAATCTGGCTTTAGCCGAACGATGGAAATATGCTCATCGTCCCAACAAGGGTAGTCAGAATGAGGAACTGAACGGTAGACAACCCTTTATCCTACCGCCTTATCGAGCACAGCTTCCCGGTTCTCCTCTAATGCCGTTTCAGTCAACCACTGCTTTAAGGCTGCGGTTGCTGCTTCCCCTCGTGCTAGGGCTAAGTTTGTTAGTTGGTGGCTTGATAATTTATTATGGTCAGCTTGCCTTGAGCTATTGGCAGTTGGGCCCAACACTTTCCAGAACATTTGTTTCTCGCTTCAACCTGGAGAGCCTCTGGCAAGTTGACATCCAGTGGGTCGGTCAGATGTGGTGGTTAGTTGGGATGTTGGGCAGTACGATCGCCCTATTAGTTTATCCTCGATTTGTGCTAAATGCGATCGCCATAACTCTCAGTATTTTGTTTGGATGGCTGCTTTCAAAACAATGGGCAGTCGTCCTGCAATATTTACAGCCCACCTCATTCAACAGCACTGAACCTTTATTTGGGCGAGATATCAGCTTCTACATCTTCGCCCTACCGCTGTGGGAATTGCTGGAGTTGTGGCTGTTTGGGCTGTTTCTATACGGTTTTATCGCGATTGCACTCACCTACCTATTATCGGGAGATAGCCTCAGTCGAGGTACTTTCCCTGGATTTTCATCAGACCAATACAGGCATCTCTATGGGGTTGGCAGTGGTTTGATGGGTGCGGTTGCTCTAAGCTACTGGTTAAGTCGATACGAATTATTGTATTCACCGCGTGGGGTGGCGTTTGGTGCTAGCTATACCGATGTTACAGCTCAACTTCCCATCTACACGGGATTGAGCATTCTGGCTCTGGCGATCTCGCTCTATCTTTTGTGGCGCACGGTCTTTTGGCAACCCAAGTCCCCTCGTCGCCACTGGGTTAACCTCGGATTGGGCTTGTTTGGGTTGCTGGTTGTTACCGGAGTCGTTGTCCCTGAAGCCGTTCAGTATTTGGTTGTGCAGCCGAATGAACTAGTGCAGGAGCGTCCATTCATCGAACGAACGATTGCCCTCACCCGTCAGGCATTTGGATTGGAATCGATTGATTCCAGAAACTTTAATCCCCAAGGGCAGCTTACCGAAGCGGATCTTGTTGCCAATAATCTAACTATCCGCAATATTCGGCTGTGGGATCGGCGACCCTTGCTGGAAACGAATCGCCAGTTGCAGCAAATCCGTCCCTACTACCGCTTTCTCGACGCGGACATCGATCGCTACACGCTCCAAATCGATGTGCCTGCTCGTCCGCCGGCAACTCCACCAGATCGTCCCTCGCCGACCCCAACTGCGCCGACGGAACAACGGCAGGTGCTGATTGCGGCGCGGGAACTAGATTACAACGCAGTTCCCCAGGAAGCTAAGACTTGGGTGAACCGTCATTTAATCTACACGCATGGGTACGGTTTCACGATTAGCCCAGTCAATACAGTCGGTGTGGGTGGTCTGCCAGAGTATTTTGTCAAAGATATTACCGGGGGCGAAGATGGGGCACTGACAACATCCAGTCCTGCGATCCGTGCCAGCATTCCGATTGGGAAACCCCGCATCTATTATGGCGAGATTCCCAGCACCTATGTCATGACTAAAACCCTGACGCAGGAACTGGATTATCCCAGCGGTAGCGACAACGCCTACAACGTCTATGATGGACGGGGTGGCATTAATATAGGTTCCTGGTGGCGGCGGAGCCTGTTTGCAGTTTACCTGCGCGACTGGCGCTTATTCGTCACCCGTGACTTTTTGCCGGACACAAAGGTGTTGTTCCGACGGAACATCAAACAGCGAATTCAGGCGATCGCTCCTTTTCTACGTTATGACAGCGACCCCTATTTGGTGACAGCCAATGTGCAAACACCGGATCGGAATGACCAGAATTATCTCTATTGGATTGTGGATGCCTACACGACCAGCGATCGCTATCCTTATTCTGATTTAGGTAGTGAAGGCATCAATTACATCCGCAATTCAGTCAAAGTTGTGATTGACGCTTATCACGGATCTGTTGAATTTTATGTTGCCGATCCCAGCGATCCGATCGTTACCACCTGGTCAAAAATATTTCCCAACCTATTCAAGCCGCTCACAGCGATGCCTGCCAGTCTACGCAGCCATCTTCGCTATCCCGTGGATTTTTTCAAACTGCAATCAGAGCGGTT
>JBBRVB010000080.1:0-12462 GCA_038247275.1 Chroococcales cyanobacterium | reverse complement strand
TAATGGGTAATGGGCAGTGGGTAATGGGCAGTGGGTAATGGGTAATGGGTAATGGGTAATGGGTAATGGCTGTAGTATGTTTGGACTTAAAAGCCGCTGCTCCTGGTAGAGGTTGGGGTGGGGACTACCCTGACTCGATTAATTTGCTATGGTTAAATAAGTGCTGGGAAAAATCGCTCGCTTGTCAAACCCAGAGCTGAAACAATCTTAGCTAGCTACCGTCATTGAGCATATCGACCAAACAGAGCGAAAGTATTAGATTGTTTGGATCTTTACCGTTTTATTTGATTAGAACTAAAGGAATATCACCGATGCAATTTAAGACAATCTGTGGGTTGACGTTCTCCGCGATCGTAGCATTAGAATTGAGCCAAACGATCCCCGCATCCGCCCAACTAGTGCCCGAACCGTGGGTAACAGTCGGTAGCAAAGATAGCAACATCAGCTACGGCGTGGGTGTCAAAGTTTTCGGTCTCGGTGCCGAAATTGCGACATCTGGAGGAACTACTGGCGTTGATGTGCTCAAATTCTTTAGCCTCCCGATTGTTTCTCCCTACGCCGGATTGGGTATTTATGGCGACAAAGGTGTCGCCTATTCTGGTGGCGTTCACTTCACCCCGCCGGGTAATACCTTTTTTGGACTTGGCTATCATTCTATTCGTGGAATTAACGGTCAAGTTGGGATCAAATTCTAGAACATAGTTGTTTATTCAGGTGGTATCTAACTTCAGGCTACCTAGTAACATCGCTTTGGAGCTGAGAGATTCCCCCCAGGGGCATCGAGTTCTAGAAAATAATAGAGGATCGGTTGAATTTTCCCACCCTTAGTCCCTGTCCCCGATCACTTTTTTTCTTTACTCATGTTATTCAACCCGACCCAACGTCAAAAATTAGATGGTGGCAACGATCGCGAATTCTACAATACCCCGCGATTTGTCAACCACATCGATGAAGGATTTATCGACAGACTCACGAGTCTCTACCGCGAACGCCTCACGCCCAATACGCGGATCTTTGACATGATGAGTAGCTGGGTATCCCATCTACCCAGCGAAATGAAATTTGACTACATCCAGGGGCATGGTTTAAACGAGCAAGAACTAGCCAAAAATCCCCGGTTCGATCGCTATTTTGTCCAAAATCTCAATCAAGATCTTAAATTGCCATTAGAAACTGAGAGCTTTGATGCTGTTTTGAATACTGTTTCTGTCCAGTATCTTCAGTATCCCGAAGCGATCTTTGCGGAGGTTTATCGAATTCTCAAACCCAACGGGATTGCCATTTTTAGCTTTTCCAATCGGATGTTTTATAACAAAGCGATCGCTGCTTGGCGCGATGGTAGTGAATCAGATCGAGTCGAATTAGTCAAGAGCTATTTTGAATCCGTACCCGGATTTAGCCAGCCTGAAGCGATCGTCCAAGTCAGCCAGGTTTCTGAACTATTACGCTGGATGGGTGCGGGTAGGGGCGATCCATTTTATGCTGTCATCGCTCAAAAAATTGGTTAGCGATCGCAAGTTTGATAAATCTCGACTGCCATAGTGAGATAGATATTTTTTAATCATTAAAAGAGACGATCGAATGTGATATTCGATCGTCTCTTTTAATGATTGAATTTACATGAGTGCGATCGGCTCCGTTACGCCAAGCCATGTGTATTGGCATAGCTCCAGACCGTATTTTCGAGCAACATCGTCACGGTCATCGCTCCCACCCCACCCGGTACAGGGGTAATCCAACTCGCTACCTCTTTGACAGCCTCAAAGTCTACATCGCCGACTAGCCGCGACTTACCCGTCATTGGATCGGTCACTCGATTGATGCCGACATCGATAACTACCGCACCCGGCTTGACCATTTCGGCAGTTATCATCTGCGTTCTCCCCACCGCCGCAACCAAAATATCGGCACCCTGACAGACTGCTGCGAGATCGGGAGTCCGCGAATGGGCGATCGTCACGGTAGCATCAGCAGCTAGTAACATCAAAGCTAGCGGCTTACCGACTAGAATACTCCGCCCGACCACCACCGCATGTTTGCCCCGAATGTCCAATTGATACTCCGCTAATAAGCGCATTACGCCCCCTGGGGTGCAGCTTTGGAGTCCGGGTTCTCCGCGCACCAATTTTCCCAAATTGAGGGCGTGGAGTCCATCTACGTCCTTGTGGGGAGCTATTTCATGGAGGAGGGCAACCGAGTCAAGGCGATCTGGTAATGGTAACTGGACTAAAATGCCATCAACGCGATCGTCGGTATTTAATTCATGAATTATCGCGGTCAGTCTTTCCTGACTCACCTCAGTCGGAAAATGCTGCCCAAATGACCTAATTCCGACCTTGGCGCAAGCTTTTTCCTTACCGCCGACATAGGCAGTACTGGCAGGATTATCTCCGATCATCAAGACTGCTAACCCTGGCGGACGACCGATTTGGAGCTGAAGTTTAGCAATGTGCAGTTGCAGGGCATCCTGCATCTTTTGTGCCAAAGCTTTACCATCGAGAATTTGACCGGTACTCAGGCTCATAATTATTGTGGTTGAGGAAGTGGGGATGATGAAAAGTAGGTGTCGATGGAGGGCGATCTCCAAGTGTCAAGCGAGTTATGTCAATCATTGCCAACTATTGGGCGGCTCGTGGCTGGCAAATTATGATTCTTTCGTTTGATGATGGTTCATTGTTGCCATTTTACGATCTCGACAAGCGGATTGAGTATCGAGCGTTGGGAATTGACAATCGAGATGCCTCCACAAGTAATTCCCAATCCCATCGCCCTCCCCGAATTCAGGCTCGATCGAGTCTCAACTATACACCGACGATCGACATTTACTCGCGATCGGCAAGTTAATCCCTCAAAGTAGAGCCGGTGATGTCGATTTGGGATGGTGCGATTAGACAGTTAGTGGGCAATGGCTAAACTGTCAACTGTCAACTGTCAACTGTCAACTGTTTAATCGATCGAGCCTGAATTCGGTCAATCGCGATCGAGAGATCCTCTGTCGTATCAACTACGATCGTCAGATCGCGTTCTGCTGGCGTAAAATCTTCCCAAGCCGCCTGCTGACTGGCGAGTAAATCTACCGTGGCATCAGCAATATCCCCAGTTCGCCGCGCCAATCGATCGCGTAACACGTCCGCAGGCGCAGTACAGTGAATCATTTGCAAGGGTATCCCCCGATCGGCTGCCAAATCGGCTACCGCAGTCCGTAGAGACACTCGATCGTACTTGGCATCCAAAATTACAGTCAAGCCTTGTGCGGTCAATTTTGATGCCAATTCTAATACTCGCTGGTAAGTTTTAGCCGTCATTTCGGGCGTATATAGACTGTCATCGCCCTTGCTCGACAGTGAAATCCCGCCCAAATGTTTTCGCACCGCATCCGAGCGCAGATGTACGCCACCCACTGCTAGGGCAATTCTTTTACTCAAGGTACTTTTACCCACACCTGATAAACCAGATAGCATTATCAGTCGCCCGACTGAAGCAGTGCGAGTGTATGCCCAGGCTTGATGGTAATAATCTCCCGCTGTCTGGGCGGCGGTGATGCGATCTTCACTAGAAATCGTCGGATCGTCGAGCAAGAATGAGGTGACTTTTGCCCGTACATACGCCTGACGGCTCAGGTACATCGGTAATACCTGCAATCCTTCCCAATCACCCGTTTGCTCGACATAGGTATTTAAAAACAGATTGGCGAAATCTTTGCCACCTCTAGCTTCCAAATCCATCACTGCAAAAGCGAGATCGTACATCACATCGACAAAGCGAAATGGCTCGTTAAATTCGATGCAATCAAAGAGCTGGGTTTTGTCATGCCAGCGGCAGATATTTCGCAGATGCAAATCGCCATGACACTCCCGAATAAAGCCACCAGCAATCCGATCGAGAAATAGTTGCGAATGTTCGAGCAAAAAGCGATCGGTATATGCCTTAGTTTCGGTAAATTGCGGTTGAGTTTGAGCGCGTCCGATATATTTTTCAGTCTGGCGGTAGTTATCATCGATCGATTGGCGAATTTTTGCGACCGTTCCAAAGCTACTAATATATTCATTGGTTTGAGCATTGGCATGAAACTGCGCGACAGCTATACCCATTTCTTCGATCTGGGCGATCGTCATCGTCCCCGATTCAAACATATTGCTGAGTAATGTTGATTGAGGAAATTGCACCATTTTTACGGCATAGTCTACGATTTCGCCATCATTACCTAGCTGATATTTATGACCTAGCTTGGCGATCGAGACAACTTCCAAATATAACTCTTTAGCACCGCGTTGATTGAGTCGGATTTCTTCTGTACAAAAATGCTGGCGGTTGGCTACAGTTGAATAGTCCAAGAAACCAAAGTTGACTGGCTTCTTGAGTTTGTATACAAATTCTCCAGTCAGCAAGACATAGGAGGCGTGGGTTTGCATTAATTGAATTGGCATCATCACCGGATGGGGATAAAATTCCGGTTTCAACATTTGCTGGATTAATGCTGGTAATGCTGAATTTGACATGATTTTTTGCCACTATCAAAGTAAGCTTAAATTACATCCAGATGCTCGATCGTATCGATCCTGTTGGGTTTAATTCTGGTTGATGAGCGACTCTTACTGTTGGCGGAGTCTCGCCTTTGGCATGGCATAACCCAATCACAACTCAACTACGAGTCGATCGTTCCCGTCAGCGGCGAACTAGCTGTGGCAACTTTCGCAATCGGAATTCTCCCAGCCAGATAGCCCAATCGTCCCGATACCGTCGCCATTCCCATCGCCTGAGCCATCAGGGGGGCATCCTCGGCACAGGCGATCGCCGTATTGATCAATAGGGCATCGGCACCGATTTCCATCGCTTGTGCGGCTTCGCTGGGGGTACCGATCCCCGCATCGACGACGACGGGGACTTTGGCATTTTCGATGATGATTTGGATGTTGGCGAGGTTTCTAATTCCCTGTCCCGACCCGATCGGCGAACCCAGGGGCATGACGGTGACACATCCGGCTTCTTCTAGCCGCTTGGCGAGGAGTGGATCGGCATTAATATAGGGGAGTACGGCGAAGCCTTCTTTGACGAGCTGTTCGGCAGCCTGGAGGGTACCGATCGGATCTGGCAATAGATACTTACCTGCGGGAATTACTTCCAATTTGACGAAGTTATTATCTTCCTGTCCCAATAATTTTGCCATCTCGCGTCCCAATCTCGCTACCCGCACGGCATCTTCGGCAGTTTGACAGCCAGCAGTATTGGGCAACATCCAGATTTTAGTCCAATCGATCGCTTCTGCCAAGCCTTCATGTCCGGCGGCTTTGGTTTGCACTCTTCGCACGGCGACGGTGACGATCTCACAACCACTGGCGATGATGCTCTTTTGCATCTGCTCGATGCTGCGGTATTTGCCCGTACCCGTCATCAGCCGCGAGTTAAAGGTTTTACCAGCAATAATTAAAGGTCGATCGATCGTGGTTAACATAAAGAACGAAAATGAGGGTGGATAGTGCCAGCCCTGAATGGGTGATGCTGATGTTGGCGATCTCTATCCTACCTAATTTTAGGACATACCTACCTTAAAAGCAGGACGACTGGATAAAGATTGCATATATTTAGTCACTGCTGGATATGCGGATAAATCCACCTTGAGCATCAAGGGAATATAGTACAGAATCGCGCCAACAGCGACATCGACGACGCTAAATTCATCACCCAAAAGATAGGGCTGTTTGCTGAGTAGTTCATTCAAAGGAGTCATCAATTTTGGCAGTTCTTTCGCTCTGCTGGCTTCAGTGAAAATCCCAGTTGCTAGAGTTGAGTTAGCAAATAATACCCATTGAGCGAGGATTGCTTGGTGTTCGATCGATAGCTCCTGCTTACCATACTTTTGACAGAGGTATAGTAAGATTGCTCCAGATTCAAATAGGGCAAAATCTCCATCCACGATCGCCGGTACTTTGCCGAAAGGATTTATTTTCAAGAAATCGGGTTGATTATGTGCTCCTACAGACATATCCAGTAGGATAAATTCATAAGGAATTGCCAATTCTTCTAAATACCACCGCACGATCGAAGCCCGACTTCTTGCACCACCATATAGTTTAATCATATTAATTTTTAGATTATATATATTGACTTAAATTCAGCATAGAATATGGATGGTGGGGAGTACCCACCCTACTTCCTTTCTGGCTTCCCTAAAGCCCAAAACCTAATTCACGCTCTTAATTCAAACCCATTTAAATATTCCATCGGCTTATTTGGATCGAAGGCAATCCGATCGATAAACATCTCTGGTTGCTCGATTTTAAGCTGTCCTTTGGGCATATTCAGCCAAAAAGCTTTGGCTACTTCGGCATAGCCTTCAGTTGGATATAATTGCTTAACGATCGCCTTGGCATTTTTGGGATAATCAGTAACCTTCTGTTGATTCCAGCGTACCATCTGCGTCAAGACCCAGGCGGCGTGAGAGTGCCAGAGAAAGTTCGCGTGGTTGGGGGATTGGAGGTATTTAGTCGATTGAAAGTGAAATATCTGAAAATCAGGAATTTTCATTGTTTGGGCTTTTTTATCAAATCCACCATAGTTATAGTCACCCGCGAGAATTTTTTGCCAGTTTTTATTAGTACCTGCATCTGTGTATTCAGACTTGCCCAAAATTGGTGCGAGTATCTTTACATTCTCTTGATTATCACAGAATTGACAAGCTTCCAATACTGCTGCCATCATTGCTCTAGCAGTAACGGGATTATCCTTGAGCCAAGTATCGAGAGACGCTAGAATTTTTTCAGGATGTCCGTGCCAGATATCACGATCGATCGAGGCGGTAAATGCTTTTTTATCAGCAAGGGTTTGTTGGTTAAAAAGCTCATCCGTTGCATAGCCGATTACTTTACCACTTTCCAATCCAGCGGTAATCTCTTTAGGTGTTAAAACTTTGATTTTCAGATCCCGTTCGGCATCAATACCCATCGTTCCCAGCCAATATCTGGTAGTATAATTTGCCATGGCGGCGGGATGGGCGATCGCAAATTCCGGCGGTGTTTTGAGTTCGCGAAAGAACTTGTTATAACCTTTTTGAAATTCACCTAAGTTATTATAAGCTGGACGCGATCGCAATCCAGCCTTCCACGCAGCCTCACTCAGACTAATACTATTACCATTGATATTTAAACCCATCAAGGCAACTGTATTCGCATTACCTTTACTTTGTTGCCGATCTTTTTTTCTCCGGCGGCTCGACTTGGGAGCCTCTCGATCTTGCTCCTGTGATTTGCCACCTTTAGCACTAAAATATTCCCAGAGCGGCATCGCAAATAAAGTCTGTGCGGCATCTAATTTACCACTATGCAATTCCTCCTGCACTCGCTCCCAAGTTGGTTGTTTTACCAGCGTGACATTTAAACCATACTTTTTGAACATCCCTTGCTCTTTGGCAACTACCAACGGCAGACAGTCTAAACTAGAAACAATCCCAATCTGGAGATCGGTTTTTTCTAACTTCCCAAAGTTGGCTGCTGGCAGAGTAAAGTGAGTACTCCCTTGACTGGTACAAGCAGCAAAGGTCAAACTTGCAGCAGTGAGAGTACCATATTGCAGAAATTGGCGACGCTTCATTGAGATAATTGGAGATTCGGTAAACTCGGGAGTAAGCTAATTTATCCCAGCCCTAAGTCAACTTAAAGCATAGTATGTTGAATCTTACACGATCGAGGGGCTTTTTTAGGCTTTAGGCTTTAGGTACACAATTACCCATTACCCATTATTCACTTGTACTGAGCAGAGCCGAAGTATTACCCATTACCCATTACCCATTACCCCTTACCCATTACCCATTACCCTTTCCCTTGAACTTCACTAACCCGCTCAAAATTGGCTCTCTCCAGCTTCACAGCCGCGTCTTTCAGTCGCCCTTATCAGGTGTCACCGATCTGGTTTTTCGTCGCTTGGTGCGGCGATATGCGCCCGATTCGATGATGTATACCGAGATGGTGCAAGCATCGAGTTTGAGACATCTCAAGGAAATTCCGCGCATCATGGAAATCGATGCTAACGAACGCCCAATTAGTATTCAGTTATTTGATTGTCGTCCCGATTTTCTGGGTGAAGCGGCTCAAATCGCCGTAGAGCAAGGCGCACAGACGATCGATATTAACATGGGTTGTCCGGTGAATAAAATCACTAAAAATGGTGGTGGTTCATCATTACTCCGCGATCCTGATACCGCAGTCGCGATCGTCAAGGCTGTCGTAAATGCTGTTCATATACCCGTGACGGTGAAAACGCGAATCGGTTGGTCTGATGATGAGATTAATATCTTAGATTTTGCCCAGCGGATGCAGGATGCTGGCGCGCAAATGCTCACAGTTCACGCTCGTACTCGCGCTCAAGGCTACAATGGTACGGCTAATTGGGAGTGGATTCGGCGAGTCAAAGAGGTGCTATCGATTCCCGTCATTGCTAATGGCGATATTTTTTCGGTAGCATCGGCGATCGCTTGTCTAGAGCAAACTGGAGCCGATGGCGTAATGTGTTCGCGCGGGACGCTCGGTTACCCGTTTCTCGTTGGTGAAATCGATCATTTTCTCAGAACGGGCGAACTATTACCATCACCAAGTGCGATCTCTAGATTAGAATGTGCCAAAGAACATTTACAAAACTTGTACTTATACAAAGGCGAACGCGGTATCCTGCAAGCCCGCAAGCACATGACTTGGTACGCCAAAGGATTTTCAGGTGCATCAGAGCTACGCACACAGCTACAGGAAATTAAGCACGTAGCAGCAGGTGTAAAACTACTCGATCGACAGATAGAACTGTTAGCTGAGGCAGTTTAGCGGCTAGAAACTGAATTTGCAAATCACTAGCCACTTACCAATTATAAATTACCGCGCAGGGCTGCGAGTAGAAATACAACAACTGGGCCAGCAATCATAATCATCGCCACCATCGACAGTTGGGCGATTACTTCCCAGTTAATACTCAGTACAGCGTCAATAATACCACTCAAAAAGTCCATATTTCCTCGCAAACAAACTTAGATTTATTATATAGCCAACAGGATCGGCGATTCAATATTATCTACGCTCGGCGAGATTAGATTAATTTAGTTTACAAAACTACATGAAGTTAGGGAATAGGGGCTAGAGGATAGGGATTAGGGGGAAATATGAAAACTGGGGATATATGAATCTACCTAAATACCTAATAGATGTCGGGTGGGCAGTGCCCACCATCTAGATTACAGCTATTTATATCGAGCTAAATATTTAGCTCGATATAGCTTTAGAGGTGAGGTAATCGTGTGAATCTACTTAAATACCTACTAGACTAAATGAGTAATAATTGACAAACCAAAATATGTCTACATGGCGGTGTATAAAGCAGTGTGGGGCTTGCTGCAACCTCGATCCGAGCGATCGACCGGATTTGGAGGAATACTTGCCACCGGAGCAGCTAGCCATCTATCTGAGCATGGTGGGGGAGGATGGCTGGTGTGTGAATCTCGATCGCGACACTCGCGCCTGTAATATTTATGCAGATCGTCCATCCTTCTGTCGGGTACAGGAAGATACATTTGTAGCGATGTTTGGCATCGAGCCGGAGGATTTGAATGACTTTGCGATCGCGTGTTGTCGAGAGCAAATCGAAGGCGTGTACGGAGATCGCAGCTTAGAGTCAATCCGATTCGATACCGAACTGGGAATTTTGCTCTAATCCTCGACATGACAGCGATTGGTATGAGAAGATGATAGCGATACGAAAACCTAGCTAAGTTCAGATTGTCCAGTGACTAGCCCTTCTACTCCAGAAACCTCATCCGACAATATTATCGTTCACACCATCGTCACTGATGCTACGAGTCTCCAAAAATCGAGTGTGTGGAGTACGTTCTTTTCGACATTTATCACGATTTTCCTCGCGGAGATGGGTGACAAAACTCAATTAGCGACGCTCTTATTAAGTGCCCAATCTCAATCACCGTGGATCGTGTTTCTCGGTGCGGGAACGGCGTTGATTGCGACTAGTTTGGTAGGGGTATTATTAGGGCGTTATTTGGCTAAGGTATTATCGCCGAGAACTCTGGATATCGCTGCTGGAGCTTTACTAATGGTGATTGCGGTTTTGTTGTTAGGGGATGTCGTCCAACTCTAAATCTTTTGGTTCTAGAGACTCGATCGATCTGGATTTGACGATCGAATCTAGACGATCGATCTCGTCTTCAGCGGCTAAAAGTAGGCGGTCCCAATTGTTTGGTGGATCGCCACTATCTAGCATTTTTCCAAAGACGCGATAAGCATCTGTACTACTACTATAAGCTCGCTTAGAGTTTTCATCATTAACCCAAGCCAAGACAATAATTTTGCTCATCTGGTGATATCGAAAAAATAATCGATACTGCTGAAAAAATTTAGCACGAAACCAGTGCTTATACTCATCACCTAAAGTATTGCCCTGGCGATACTCACTGCGGGTTGGATCTTGCGGAATAATTTCAAATGCTAACTTGTAAATTGCCTTGAGACGCTTGGCAGCATTTTTTTGTCGATAGTTGGGATCTTTTTGCTGTAAGCGTTCTACCTGAATCACAAGCTTTTCTACGCGATCTAAAAATAATGAATGGGCAAATATAGTCCAGCCATTAATTACCAACTGCTGTTCTGAAGACAACTCTATTCATCCTCATCAGCTAACGGTGCATCTAGATCGATTTCAACATCAGCAACTAACGACTGAATGCGCTGCACTAAGTTAGGATCGATCGATTGAATCTGTTGAGGATTATCGCTCATATCCCGTGCTAGAAAACTTAAAAACTTACCTAGAATAGGATCTTCTTCTAGATTGGCACGCGAGATAATTACTCGACCATTGGGTTCGATTGTATAACGGATTTTATCCCGCTTGCCTAAACGTAGAGCTTTTCGGACCGGATCGGGGACTGTTGTTTGATATCGATCGGTTAAGGTTGATTCTGATTCTAGATTTAGTCCAGTAGTCATAGAATTTTTGACCGATTGGGTTAGTCGCTACATCTAGCGTAATGCAACTGCATTGTCTTGTCAATTCATCCGTTAACCCTGGAGAGGATTAATCTCCTTGTGGACACTCTTCCCAGAGATTGGTATTTTGGCGTAAACTGCTCCAATTACCACCACCTAAAATTAGATGATCTAATAAGGGAATACCGAGTAACTTTGCACCTGCGAGTAATTGACGCGTGAGATCGAGATCGGCTTGACTGGGTTCGGTACTACCCGATGGGTGATTGTGTGCGACGATCGTTTTGGTAGCACCTTGCTTGAGAATGGCGGTAAAAATTTCTTTAGGTGGCGCGAGGGTTTCGGTCGCAGTCCCGATCGTGATTAACTGAGTACCGAGTAATCTATTTTTGACATCTAATAATAATATGGCAAATCGCTCTTGAGTAGACCACATTAATTCTTGACTCAGAGCAGCGACGGCAGTATCAGGACTTTCTATAATAGCTCGATCGGGTGGACGCAAGACACAAGCTCTCTGTCCCAATTCTACAGCAGCTAGTATCGCCGTCGCTTTGGCGGGGCCGACACCGGGAATATTCATCAATTCCTGGGGATGGAGATCGCGCAATCTTTCTAAGGGATCTCGCTGATGTTGCCCTAAATGATTGAGAATATATTCACCTAACCCGATCGCCGATAGTTTACCAGGGCCTTGTCCCGTTCCGAGCAAAATCGCGATTAGTTCCGCATTCTTGAGGTGTTTGACTCCGTGTGCGAGTAAGCGTTCGCGGGGACGTTCGTTACTGGGGATATCGATAATGCGAAGGCTGTAAGTCATGCCGCTCAGACGTAATCGGTGCGTAGTTAAAATTACTTGTCACTTTACGCCGATCGCCCACTCGATCGAATCACTACAATGGCTGAATTATGCTTCGATCGATAAAAATACTCCAATCTCTAGCCGCCACTCAATTTAGCTTTATAGCCCAATTTAGTCACGATCTCTAATAATTTCTGACGATGATCGCCTTGAATCTCGATCGAATTATCCTTCATCGCTCCACCAGCACCGCACTGGTTTTTGAGTGTCTTGGTGAGGCTAATCAGTGTCTCTGGGGAGACTTGAAAGCCACTGACGATGGTGACTGTTTTACCGCCTTTGCCTTTTTTGGAGACTTCGATTTTGAGTTTGTGTTGGTTGGGCGGTAGTTCGGCGGTGTCATCAGTATCTGGTTCTTCGTCGCCGAATTCGCGGTAGGCGATTTTGTTCATTGTTCAGGTATTTAGAAAGATTTCTCTGTATTTAGTCTTATTTTACGATCGAGTGCCATCCGACAGGGTTTATGAGAACATGATTCCTGTACAATGGCTCTCCTCCTCCAAGAGTGATAAGATTTGCTTATTTGAATAATTGGAGCGAAGTGGAAATTATTTAAATAAGCAAACCAATAGTTTATCTCTCATCATGTCAAAATTTTTGAATCCGTAACTCTGTCGAAGAATTAAT
>JBBRVB010000079.1:0-12516 GCA_038247275.1 Chroococcales cyanobacterium | reverse complement strand
GGTTTTTAAAAATTCAGCGGCTAGACTGGCTTGATTGCGTCCATTATCATTGAGAGGGACATCAATTAGACCTAGAAATATGCCCGCCCGATTCCAGTCAGTCTCTCCATGACGGATTAACAAAAAGCGAGGACCGCGATCTGGCGGACGATGTGTTGGGAGTTTTTGACCGAGATGACTGGTTTGATTGAGCGATTCTAACTGCACGCTCTGACCCCAGCCACCACTGAAATTGAGGACGGTCACGCCGCAATTGGATTGCTGGATGCTGTGATACATCTGCGCGGGTATTCCCAAGGCGGTACTAATTAGGGCGCGATTAATGCCATTGTGAGCGACGAGCAGAATTGTTTGTCCCTGGTGCTGGGGCAAGATTTCTTGCCAAAAAGTTGTTGCTTGCTCGTACAAAGCTAAGACTGGCGCAAATTCTTTGGCAGTACCGTCAGCTTGCGGCAAAGTCATCGTTAATTGGTGGGGCTGTTCTTTCCAAGTGCGATATTCGGGTGCATATTTTTCGCGGACTTCCTTGGTGAACATAGTTTCCCACAAGGGGAGATCGATTTCTAATAAGCGATCGTCTGTCTGTAAGCGATCCTGCTGCCCCAATCGATCTAACACCGTCACGGCTGTCTGTTGCGCTCGTTGGAGCGGACTGCAATAAACCTTATCAAATTTTAAACCTTGAAATGTATCGCCTGTAAGTCTAGCATCCTCTAAACCCCGATCGGTCAAAACGGATAAATCACTACGCCCTTGGATACGGCCTTGACTGTTATAACTACTTTGTCCGTGCCGTAAAATAATAACTCGCATACTCACAGGTCTTGTTCTCCACTAGCTGACTCATCTTATCAGGGGTTAGGGTGTAGAGGGTAGAGGGTAATGGGTAATGGGTAATGGGTAATGGGTAATGGGTAATGGGTAGCGAAAAGTGCGGTCTTGGGGTCTCCCCAAGTAGAGCACCTTTTCAAGACAATGGGTAATGGGTGTTCTGGTTGCTGGCTTTTGCAAAATGCAAATAGAGAGAATTGCTTAAAAATACTTAAACACAATCTAGATCGGGCTAGACTGGTAGCTATGGATCTTAACTAATAAAAGATCGATTGCTGTTGCCATGACAAGCCTTTGCTGCAACAGAAGTTGACGAGCGGTTCTCTGTTAGAGCGGCTGTGGCACAAGGCAGATCTCTTGCCTACGTCAGGCTTCGCCAACACGAGTGCCAACGAGTTACATTTTCGATCGATCGCAATTCTCCCTCGATCGAATTTTTAGCTCAAATCTTAATAATCTCTTAGTCTTCACGACCGTATTGCCCCCTCAATTAATTTCCTTTTTGTATCGTCATCGCAAATGTCTAATTTGACCTCAACCATCCGGGGTTATTACCCCCTGCATACTTTTCAAGCTATCCGCGATCTGTGGCAACAAATGGCAAAAATGACGATCGATCGAGGCGATGCCAACAGCCGTGATGTCCGATTGGTAACTAATGCCGAACTGCTTACCGATCGTGAATATGTAATAGCTCAGGATTCTGGCGACACAGTAGGATCGCTTAAAAATTTACCACAATTTTCATTGTTTCAATCCGAGCGATTTCAAGCATTACTAACTGGTACGATCGTCGATGCTGGTAATTTGCAACAGATGGCGATCGAGATTACCTTTGCACCAGTGGAGATCGATCTATTTATTCAGTCATTAATTGGCTACTTGCCATCAACAGTGAGGTTAATCGCCGATCCTGACTTTACTAATGATAGTGAGATTCAAAGTCAGTTTACCAAATTGTTATTAAGTGCGCTCGTCGAGCGTAATTCGGCAGCTAGCGAACGAGAAAATCAGTTACAACAACAAGTAGCTCAAGCAAATCTGCTCAATAATATCATCACTCAAATATATCAAACTTTAGATTTACCAATCATTCTACAAGCCGCAGTCGATCGAGTCCAAACATTTTTACATGCGGATCGACTGATTGTTTATCAGTTTGAATTCAATCGCATTGAAGGGAGTAGTAGCTCGCTCATTATTCCAGATGAAAGGCAAAGTCAACGGAATTTTGATGCTTATAGTGGTGTCGGCAAGGTTGCTTATGAATCGCTCGGTATTGCCAATCTGCAATCGGTTTTAGATCTGACCGAACATCAGGATTGTTTTGAAGATCGACAGTTGTGGCACAGTTATCGAGATGGCATGACCAGAGCAATCGATCGAGTCGATCTAGAGTATGCTCAAAATCACTGTATGCTGAGATTGATGGCACAATCTCAAATTAAATCTAAACTGGTAGTACCGATTGTTGTCAAGTCCCAATTGTGGGGTTTATTAATCGCGCATCAATGTCAATCTCCCCGTCAGTGGCAACATAAAGAAACTCAATTTCTCCAACAGGTTGCCGAACATTTAGCCCTGGCAATCGATCGCTCTGAACTGGCAGCTAGTAGTCTCTGGCACACCCAAGAGCTGGAACATAGAGTCAACGAGCGCACGCGAGAGTTGCGCGATACAGTAATTGTTGCCCAAACGGCAAATCAATCTAAAACTGAATTTTTGGCACTGTTGAGTCATGAATTGAGAACTCCATTAACGAGTATTTTAGGGCTATCAGCAACCTTGCTCAGATTACCAGTAGCAAATTTAACCGAGCGTCAACAAAAATATTTACAAATAATTCACAATAGTGGCGAACATTTATCAGAATTAATTGATGATATTCTCGATTTTTACAAGCTAGAAGTTGGTAAAACATTTCTGAAAGTTAGCGAATTCTCATTGCCAAAATTAATAGAACAAGTAATTGAAATCGTCAGAGGTAAAGCTGAATACCGCCAAATCGAACTAGAAGTTCAAATTATCAAAGATGGCGAACTTATTTCTCACAGTAATGGTCGCGACCTCCGCTTCCGAGGCGATCCCAAACGAGTACGTCAAATCTTATTAAATATTTTAACCAATGCAATTAAGTTTACACCAGAACACGGAACAATAATCGCTCGAACTTGGATCGAGGACGATCGAGCTGTTTTTGAGATCGAAGATAGTGGCATCGGGATTGAAGCCGAACAGATTCCTCGGTTATTTAAGAAATTTCATCAACTCAATCATAACTTCGATCGCGACTATGGCGGCATGGGTTTAGGACTGGCAATTACGCAGCAATTAGTCGAGTTACATGGTGGATCGATCGAAGTTGATTCGATCGTGGGTTCTGGCTCAACTTTTACAGTTAGACTGGCGGCTCAACCATTACAAGTGCCCCGAAATGATTGGCTGGAAATGGATCGGAAACTAGTTTTTCAAGATCCCGAACTCAATCCAATTCCCAACCGAATTATCTTAATCCAACAGGACGAAGATCTCGCTAACTTCATGTGTGATATTCTCACTGCGGCGAGATATCAAGTCACTTGGTTATTATCTGCTGAATCCTCCTTTAGACAAATAGCTATGTTTGAACCAGATCTACTGATTATCGATTTGGCTCTGGATGCGGAAACAGTCGATCGAGTAATTGGCAATATCCGCAGATCGACTACCATCAGCGAGATTAAGATTTTGGCGATCGCAACTCAAGATGATATTATCAGTCCGATTAGCAAGCAGTACGATGATTATCTCTGGAAGCCAGTAAATCCCGAACAATTGCTGCGAAAAATTACCAAGCTACTCAGTCGTTGAGATCGAGAGTAGCCCGAATAATTGTAGCGATTGTTACTAGTTTAGGGACGAACCTGTGACAAGATTGACTGTCTTAGTCCCAACAATCTGTAAGTGTTGCTGATGGAAAAAGCCACGCTTAAATCCAGGAAACTGCCATTGATAACCATCTGGATCGGGATATGCTTTCATCAATTTCGACCATTCATTCAGATTGTGCGCTGCTGATGAGAGCCTCGCGATGCGAGGAATTCCCAAGCGGCGCGAGAGTATGCCCAATTCTAACTTCATCGAGGTGGCAATTTCACCTTGACGATCGAGTGTTAAAGCTTGAGCATCCTTGGCTTGGGTCAGCGTATTGAGGACATCGTACACCCGATCGGCAGCTTGTTGATGGCGATCGAGTAGTTCTGTCAACCGCTTGACAGCAACGAGGCAATGTTCGTCCACACTGAAGTCTTCACAAGAACTCAGTAGTTGAGTCAAGCACTTAATTTGCTCCCGTTCGAGCTGAAGCTGCTGCTGATGAGTAGTCAGCGTCTGATTGACAGATTGAGTAATTCTTTGACAAAGCTGCTCCTGTTGGGACTCCACGGTGGGATTGAGAGTAGTCATAAATTAGGGATGAGGGGTGAAGGTTTAGGGGTTGGGATGAGCTGACCGAAATTTAGAGCTAGATCGATTGGTAAACTAACCAAATCGCGGATTGAAGTGTCGAACACAGATGCAATGTCAAAGCTGAGTTGGGATCGAAAACTAGGAGCGCACGCGGGGAGCGATCCCGATTGCTTAATTTCCATCCCCTGATATAGTTCCCTAATTTATGACGATTAGTACAACTTTGCTGCAAACTTAAATTAGGGTGTATGGACTAGCCATCGGTGATGGGATCGGCTATTATTCCCAACAGTTGCACCCCTGCTGTTTGTTAAAAAATTGCCCACCCAGTAGCCTAAACCCCTTAAGATAGATCCGAATTCATAATTCTTGCCAATTTAAACTCCCCTAAAAATTTCCTGCTCCAACTAGCCTCTTCTACCCTCTACCCCTAATTTATATGCCTCGCCGGACTGACATACACAAAATCTTACTCTTAGGTTCTGGGCCGATCGCAATCGGACAAGGGTGTGAATTTGACTACTCTGGCACTCAGGCTTGTAAAGCACTGCGAGAGGAAGGTTTTGAGGTAATCTTGGTTAACTCCAATCCAGCGACGATTATGACCGACCCTGACACGGCAAATCGCACGTATATCGAGCCGCTGACACCGGAATTAGTTGAAAAGGTCATTATCAAAGAACGTCCCGACGCACTGCTCCCGACGATGGGGGGACAGACAGCTCTCAATATCGCCGTGAGTCTGGCAAAATCTGGGGTACTTGAGAAATATGGAGTCGAACTAATTGGCGCGAAATTAGCCGCGATCGAAATGGCAGAGGATCGGCTGTTATTTAAAGAAGCGATGGCACGGATCGGGGTACCAGTTTGTCCGTCAGGCATCGCTACCACGCCAGTAGAAGCACGAGAAGTCAGCAAACAGATTGGGACATACCCGCTGATTATTCGTCCCGCCTTTACCCTGGGCGGTGCCGGAGGGGGGATCGCTTACAATCAAGAAGAGTTTGAAGCGATCGTGCAAACGGGACTCGATGCTTCACCTGTAGACCAAATTTTAGTCGAGAAGTCGCTCTTGGGCTGGAAGGAGTACGAGCTAGAAGTAATGCGGGATCTGGCGGATAATGTGGTAATTATTTGCTCGATCGAGAATATCGATCCGATGGGGATTCATACCGGAGATTCGATCACCGTCGCTCCAGCGCAAACCCTGACGGACAAAGAGTATCAGCGGTTGCGGGATGCGTCGATTAAAATCATTCGTGAAATTGGGGTAGAAACGGGTGGTTCTAATATTCAATTTGCGGTACATCCCGATACAGGCGAATTTATCGTGATCGAAATGAATCCGCGTGTGAGTCGGAGTTCGGCATTAGCATCTAAAGCCACCGGATTCCCGATTGCCAAATTTGCCGCCAAGTTAGCGGTGGGTTATACACTCGATGAAATCCCTAATGATATTACCAAAAAAACTCCAGCATCCTTCGAGCCAACGATCGATTATGTAGTTACTAAAATCCCCCGCTTTGCCTTTGAGAAATTCCCCGGCTCCTCCCAAACTCTGACTACCCAAATGAAGTCAGTCGGGGAAGCAATGGCGATCGGACGCACCTTCCAAGAATCCTTCCAAAAAGCCTTGCGATCGCTCGAAATCGGTCGCTATGGTTGGGGCTGCGATCGAGATGAATCCTTACCCTCGATCGAGCAAGTCCGGTCGATGCTGCGGACTCCCACGCCCGATCGGATCTTTAGTATCCGCCACGCAATGCAACTCAAATTGTCCCAAGAAGATATCTACGATCTGACTGGAGTCGATCCGTGGTTTCTCGACAAAATGCAGGGCATATTGACCACCGAATCCTTCCTGAAAACCCAACAATTAACATCCCTAACTAAATCTCAATTATGGGATGTCAAACGGCAAGGATTTAGCGATCGACAGATTGCTTATGCAACTAAAACTACCGAAGATATTGTCCGCACCTATCGTAAATCTCTGGGTGTAGTTCCCGCTTATAAATTAGTCGATACCTGCGCCGCCGAATTTGAAGCCGAAACACCTTATTACTACTCGACTTACGAGGAAGAAACCGAAGTCATCCCCTCCACTCGTCGTAAAGTAATGATTCTCGGTGGCGGCCCCAATCGGATCGGACAGGGGATCGAATTTGACTACTGTTGCTGTCACGCCTCCTACGCACTCAGCAAGCAGGGATTTGAGACAATCATGGTCAACTCCAACCCTGAAACCGTTTCCACCGATTACGATACCAGCGATCGCTTGTACTTCGAGCCGCTCACCAAAGAAGATGTCCTCAATATCATCGAAGCCGAGCAGCCAGAAGGGATTATCATTCAATTCGGCGGTCAAACCCCGCTCAAATTAGCGGTACCATTACAAGCATATCTAGACTCAGAACCCGGAAGCGCGACCAAGATTTGGGGAACTAGCCCAGACTCGATCGATATGGCAGAGAATCGTGAACGGTTTGAGCTAGTATTGCGCCAGTTGGGAATTCAGCAGCCAGAAAATGGGATGGCGCGAAATTATGGTGATGCGCTCCATGTCGCCAATCGGATCGGTTATCCAGTCGTGGTACGTCCCTCCTATGTCTTGGGCGGACGAGCAATGGAAATCGTCTACTCTGATACCGAACTCGAACGTTATATGACCTACGCGGTGCAGGTAGAACCCGACCACCCCATTTTGATCGATAAGTTCCTAGAGAACGCCATCGAAGTCGATGTAGACGCGATCGCGGACGCAACTGGGACAGTAGTCATCGGCGGAATTATGGAGCATATCGAGCAAGCCGGGATTCACTCCGGCGATTCGGCGTGTTCGCTCCCCTATGTTTCCCTCTCAGAGCCAACGCTGGCGACAATTCGCCAATGGACGACCCAACTGGCTCAAGCCCTCAAAGTAATCGGGCTGATGAATATCCAATTTGCCGTCCAAGGCGAACAGGTATACATTATCGAAGCCAATCCCCGCGCCTCCCGCACGGTGCCATTTGTCGCCAAAGCCACAGGCGTACCCCTAGCAGGCTACGCCGCCCGGATTATGTCTGGCGAAACCCTCGTCGGCTTGAATTACACCGCCGAAGTCATCCCCACCCATATCTCCATCAAAGAAGCCGTCTTACCCTTCGATCGATTTCCCGGCACCGACACCATCTTAGGCCCAGAAATGCGGTCTACAGGCGAAGTTATGGGCATTGATGTTGATTTTGGTCGCGCCTATGCCAAAGCCGAACTCGCAGCTAGCCAGAAATTACCCTTATCAGGTAAAGTCTTTGTCTCGACCAACGATCGCGATAAACTAGCCGTAGTCCCCGTAGTGCGCGATCTGATCGCCCTCGGCTTCAAGATCGTCGCCACCTCCGGCACCCAAAAAGTATTATCAGAACATGGTTTAGTCGTCGAGTCAGTCCTCAAACTCCATGAAGGTCGCCCCCATGTAGTAGACATCATCAAAAATGGTCAAATCCAACTAATTATCAATACCCCATCCGGTGAGGAAGCCCAATCCGACGGCAAACTAAATCGGCGCACGGCTCTAGTCTACAAGATTGGCATGGTCACCACGATCGCCGGAGCCAAAGCGACGGCAGCGGCGATTAAATCCCTCCAATCACAACCGCTAGAAGTCAAAGCCTTACAAGACTATATCGGCTTAGGTCGCTAAATTCATCATCAAAGCCCCTCCTTCGCGAAGCGTCTGCCTGCGCGGAAGAGGGGATTTTGACGATCGACAATAATTCTAGTTGCTTTAGAACGTCAAAGTAGTGCGTATGACCCCAACTGTTGCTGTCGGTGCTGCCGCATTCCCTTCAGGGTTAAACACAAAAAATACACCAGGCGTAATCGAAACACTATCGCTGAGTCGGACATTCAAGAATGTCTCCAACTGATATGGAGTAGCTGTGACATTATTTGCACCAGACTGACTGCCACTGAGTCCAGACCGATTCAGTGGTTGACCGAACAGTACGCCCAGACGATTGCCAGTGCCCAATACATCCTTGACATTAACGCCTGCCATCCAACTACTGAACGTCGCGCTAGCATCCACACCAGGCAAGTTGGCAAAGAATAAACTGCCCGTTGCTGTTAAGTCAATTTTAGGGGTAATGCTAGAGTTAGCTGTCAAGCCGAAACTATCAATGACAATCCCTTGTGCTAGTCCATTGGCAGTATTGGGAATAGCCACGATATCTTGTGATGACAGACCTGTGCCCAAAATATCGATCGCATGAGAACTATGGGCGTAATTAAACGCCAACGCCAAGTCGCTGCTGGGCTTATATGTAACTTGAGTCGCTAAGATGGTGCTGCCACCAAATAAACCACCGCCCACAACTGAAGTACCAGGCACTGAAGCATTAATACTCCCGTAAAGCCCCCGCACATCCCATTCTTTCGATGGCAACCAAATCACACCTCCGGCTGAAGCTAAACCAAAACCTGAAGTCCCGCCAGATAACCTAGTGATTGCGGCTGCCGTTCCAAACCGCGAAACAGATCCCTGTGCATCGTTAAATAACGGCGAAATCTGCGGAAACGCATCCGTAACTTCGGCGTTAGTTCCCGCAAATGCAATCAAGTTTTTGTTAACGGGTTGAAGATACAATAACTTGTATAAATTGACACTGCCAGTCGCAGTCGGAGTTAGTCCAGCTAGCGTTGTGCCGCTGTTGGGATTGGCAGGAAACTGGACTTCCGAGCCTAGTCGCACGGTACTGCTATTTAAGCCGCCAGGATCGTTGTAACCCAAAGTCGATTGAATCGTACTCCCGCTACCTGAATTCGTAGCTTGTAATCCAGCGATCAAGGTACCACCGCCAGCAAAAGCAGTGGTTAGATTGAGGCGAACTCGATAGTTAGCAAACACATTTGCATTACTGCTTCCAGCGACAGCCGGATTAGCTCCAGTGGCTCCGGCTACATTTAAGACTGTCTCTCCAGAGAGTTTAGTTGTGGTCGAAAATTGCTGTTTTTCTAAAGTAGCAGTACGCTCTTCGGTTGTGTCCAGTCGTTTTCTAACAACTGCTAGTTCTGCTGCAAAATTTTGTTGCAATCTTTTGATGTCATCTAGATCGGCGCGAGTAACATTATTTGGTTGTCGAGCAATTAGTCGATCGAGTTGATTTGCACAGGCATTAATTCCATCGGCAAGTTCTGTCCGTGTAAACGATCGTCGTTCGCTTTCTGTAAGTTGAGGATAATTAGCCAAACAGTCATATTTCTCTCCCAAAGATTGCAATGTCGTAACAGCCAAATCTGTAGAGTTGAGATCGGTAGCATCAGCTTGTAGCAATTTGGGGATAGCTACTTTACTCGGCTGTGTCGTATTTGTAAGCGTCGATTTTAGTGAATTATTACCAATCTGTTCGATATTAGTTTGCGCGTTTGAGCTAGGAACATAACTAATAATTATGGCTAAAACACTTGAGATTAGCTTAATTGTTTTGAATATTTTTAGTTTGAACATTTGCACAATAGATTAGTATCTCATTAGAGTATTTAAATTCTCACTGCTTTGTCAATACTCGATTGTTACGGATTAAACATTATCCATATAGCCTTGGATTATGATTTAGGTATTTATATGGATAAAATCGATGGTTATCATAGGATTAAGGTGACTACTCAGCGGGTGTCTGAAAAGGGCGTTAAACTCACAACACCAGCTATGGATGAAGTTGAAAAACAGCTTCACCGTCTTCCCACTCTCCCCAATTGGTTTGTGGAAATTTTGCCTAAATCAGCCTAGCTATTGGATCGATCATTTTGTGGAGTTCTCTAAGTGGGACATTCGTTGAGATTCGATCGAGAATATCGGTAATCGAGTTAGAGTTGGATACCGATGTTGGAGTGGGTGGATGTGGAGCTGCTAACTGCAAAGAAGTTAACAATAAATCGAGTTTAGTATTGACACCCGATTGTTCGGTAGCATCGATCGATTCGATATTAGCATTGATATTTATCCCAATCATCTTGTCGCGATCGCGGTTATTATTTAAAATCTGTCCAATGGTATTAGTTGGAGATTCGATCGATCGATGAGCGATCGATGAGCGATCGATTAAATTCACTCGATCGCGGTATCGATCCATCGATACCGACTGACAAACCTGGTAGTTGTTGGCAATCGTTCGACAAATTAGCTGCTAATTCAAGCAGATCTGATGCTAGGTAGCCTTGATTTTCTGGTGGAGCAGATCCATCTAGATCGATCGCTGAATTAGTCAATTACCATACCTCCTCAGATTGTCTAGCAACATTATCAACTCTTGAATTTGGTATGCCGCAATTGTGTTAAACCGCTCAAAATTATCACTGTTGAACCTGGAGTTCTAAATAGACTTTATGCTGAATATTGGCGATCGCTGAAGATTTTTGTCCGATTGCCACTAGGTTCTCGTCTCGCTAACATCTATAATGAAGAGCGATCGTCAAAATTATTTAATATAGGTAATCATTGTGGCTGCTACTGTCCAATCGTCCACTACAGCGCGTCGAGTTGTATTTCCATTTACTGCCATCGTCGGGCAAGCGGAAATGAAATTAGCTCTGTTGTTAAATGTCATCGACCCTTTTATCGGCGGGGTAATGATTATGGGCGATCGAGGTACGGGTAAATCTACGACAATTCGCGCACTGGCAGATCTGCTCCCCGAAATCGATGTTGTTGCTGGCGATCCTTTCAATAGTCATCCCAGCGATCCCGATCTGATGAGCGAGGAGCTGCGCGCAGAATTCTTGAGTACACATGCCACTTTTCCCGTCGCGACTAAAAAAGTGCCGATGGTCGATTTACCATTGGGGGCTACCGAAGATCGCGTTTGTGGTACGATCGACATCGAAAAAGCCCTAGCGGAAGGGGTGAAAGCGTTTGAGCCGGGATTACTTGCCAAAGCTAATCGCGGCATCCTCTACGTCGATGAAGTCAATCTCCTCGACGATCACCTCGTTGATGTCTTGCTCGATTCGGCGGCTAGTGGCTGGAATACTGTCGAACGCGAAGGGATTTCGATCCGTCACCCGGCGCGATTTGTCTTAGTCGGTTCGGGGAACCCTGAAGAAGGCGAACTCCGCCCCCAATTACTTGACAGGTTTGGGATGCACGCCGAAATTCGGACTGTCAAAGAGCCAGAACTTCGCGTCCAAATCGTCGAACAGCGATCGGACTTCGACCAGAATCCTAATAAATTTACAACTGAATATCAAGCCGAACAAGTCCTGCTCCAACAACGGATCGTCGATGCTCAAACCAGATTGGCAAGCGTGTCTCTCGACTACGAGCTGCGGGTGAAGATTTCCCAAGTCTGCTCAGAATGCGACGTAGACGGCTTGCGGGGCGATATCGTCACCAATCGCGCTGCCAAAGCTTTAGCCGCCTTTGAAGGTCGCACAGAGGTGACTCTGGACGATATCAGCCGGATCATCGCCCTGTGTCTACGCCACCGACTCCGCAAAGATCCGCTCGAATCGATCGATTCTGGCTACAAGGTAAATAAAGTCTTTGCTGAAGTATTTGGGGTGGAGTTGACAGCAAAATAAGCTGATGAAAAATACTAAAAAACTGGCTTCTTTCAAGAAGCCAGTTTTTAGAGTAATGCCAAAATTTATTTGGAAGCAGTGTTGGTTTTGCCAAATTTGCGCTTCAACAGCACAACGGAACCAAGTGCGAACACAGTTCCCATTACATCGGAGGGTTCGGGTACAGCAGTGACTGGTACAGCAGCGACTGAATCAAACTTAATGTTATCGAGAACGATACCACCAGATCCACCACTAGTTGATACAGATCTCAGAGCACCACTACTGCTTGGATTGGCAAGCGTTGTAGAAAAAGAAACAAAAGATGAACCACTTGGAGCAGTTAACGATGCGATCAGATTTGCGCCAAAGAAAACATCAGCAGTACCCGATCCGTTTTTACCGTAGTCGAATGATAAGGTAGCTGACTCACCAGCCGTGAAATTAAAGATACTAGAGGTAATGGCACCTGAAGTATTACCGTTTAAGTCGATGTAATTACCATTACCGGTATAAAAATCATAAATGCCACCATTACCGATTAGATCGACGTTACCGCTGGTAACAGCAAAAGCACCAACAGTACTAGGACTACTAATATTAAGTAGGTCGGGATTTCCCGAACCAAAAGTTTCATTAATTAAGCTAATCGCACTAGCAGGAGCAGCAAACTGGGTGAGGACTGCCACACCGAGC
>JBBRVB010000078.1:0-12516 GCA_038247275.1 Chroococcales cyanobacterium | reverse complement strand
GATCGATTACGGCGGGGATGGCGATTTATGATACGATGCAACAAATTCGTCCTGATGTAGTCACCATTTGTTATGGTTTAGCTGCAAGTATGGGCGCATTTTTACTCGCTAGTGGTGCCAAAGGCAAACGGATGTCCTTGCCCAATTCCCGGATTATGATCCACCAACCCCTCGGCGGTGCTCAGGGACAAGCGGTAGATATCGAAATCCAAGCGCGTGAGATTCTATATCTCAAAAATCATCTGAATGGTTTGCTCTCACACCATACCGGACAACCACTCGAACGCATTGCCGAAGATACCGAACGCGATTTTTGGATGTCACCTGCGGAAACGCAAGCTTATGGACTGATCGATCGCATTATCGAACGGCCTTAAGTCATCGATTTTAAACGTGCAAATGGGAGCGACGTTCGGATTGAGATTTATCAAGTAATTATTGAAAAATTGTCACTATTGCATAAATTACCGTTATCCTACTACAGCTATCACCCGACGGTTTATCGATCGCTCCCATCCTAGCACCTGTCAATTAATCACTCAGATCGCCCACGGATCTACTCTATAAAATTGCTTCACGAGGCACACTCAACAATATGCCAGCAACTCCTAAAAACTATGACTCCCATCTCAAATGTTCTTTTTGTGGCAAATCACAAGAACAAGTCCGCAAGCTAATTGCTGGGCCGGGAGTCTATATCTGTGATGAATGCGTAGAGCTATGTAACGAGATCCTCGATGAAGAATTACTAGATCCTAACGGGCCGGTAACTCATCCACCTAGCAAATCCGAACCACCACGCAAACGTCGCGAATCTGTGCCGATGAACCTCAGCCAGATGCCCAAACCGCGCGAGTTAAAGAAATATCTCGACGAACATGTGATCGGTCAAGACGAAGCCAAAAAAGTCCTCTCTGTATCCGTCTACAACCATTACAAACGGCTTAGTTACGCCCAAGCCAAAAGTGCCAATCCCACCCCACAGCAACCGCCGACAGGGGTAAATGGTATTCACAAAGCCAATGCCATCGATGATGGAGTCGAACTCCAAAAGTCCAATATCTTGCTAGTCGGTCCCACTGGTTGTGGGAAAACGATGCTCGCTCAAACCCTCGCCAAAGTGCTAGATGTGCCCTTTGCGGTCGCTGATGCTACCACCCTCACCGAAGCCGGCTACGTCGGTGAAGATGTCGAAAACATCCTCCTCAGACTGCTCCAAGTTGCCGACATGGATGTCGAAGAAGCCCAGCGCGGCATCATTTACATCGACGAAATCGATAAAATTGCCCGCAAGAGTGAAAACCCCTCAATTACCCGCGATGTCTCCGGGGAAGGCGTGCAGCAAGCACTCCTGAAAATGCTCGAAGGGACGATCGCCAGCGTACCACCCCAAGGCGGCAGAAAGCACCCCTACCAAGACTGTATCCAAATTGATACTAGCAACATCATGTTTATCTGTGGGGGGGCATTTGTCGGGCTAGAAAAAACGATCGAGCAGCGACTAGGTAAAAAGTCGATGGGCTTTATCCAGCAAGGTGAGACGATTAACCGCGAACAACGGGCGGCGGATATGATGAAACATCTCGAACCTGAAGATCTCGTTAAATACGGCCTAATTCCAGAATTTATCGGTCGGGTACCCGTCATCGCCACCCTCAATCCGCTCGACGAAAATACCCTAGTTTCGATCCTGACCGAACCACGGAGTGCCCTCGTCAAACAGTATGAGAAATTGCTCCACATGGATAATGTTGCGCTCGAATTTCATCCTGATGCGATTAGAGCCATCGCTAAAGAGGCTCACCGCCGCAAAACTGGTGCTAGAGCCTTGCGGGGCATCGTTGAGGAGCTAATGCTCGATGTGATGTACGAGCTGCCCTCGCGCAAAGATCTGACTCGCTGTACGATTACCCGAGAAATGGTCGAAAAACGATCGACTGCCGAGTTACTGATTCATCCAGCTTCGGTACCAAAACCTGAGTCAGCATAGCTTTAGGCTCAATCGGTGCTGAGAGCGATCGATCGATCCCTCAGCCAAATATCTTAGATGGTGTTATTGACTGAGGTCTGCAAAGTTATCGGGCTTCATACTGTTGAGAGGTATCGTCGATCTGTGTATAATTTTATACACAGATCGACGATACCGCTCGGATCGACTGCTAACCTGACTCGATCGAGGGCGTAGCCTCCTCCATGGAGAATTGAGAACATTTAGCTAAGAGCGTCAAGATCGATCGTCAATCAATTAAGAGCCAGATCTAGACGATCGAATCGAATCAGAAGTTCCATCAAATGGCTGATGTCCAAAGTTGAAAATCCAAGATATATTGTATATATAGATTCCAACCGCTGACTTAGAGCATTTTAAGTATAGCAACACGAATTTTAATAATTCTTTTTTAGTAGTGCTGACCTAACTGTAAATTCACCATTACTAAGGGAAATCGGGGTTTAAGCTTTCAGGGCTGGTAATAATATTACCGGCCATTTTTGTATGTATCGCAACCGCCAAGGCGAATAGGACAGCGATTGAAATCACCGCTCAGAATGCAAAGTCCGCCTTAGCGGACTAAGATGTCCTAACCGATGTGGCGGTTGCGATAATGACTCGATCGACTCTCACATACTTGGGACGATTGAGAGCTACTAATTCTCAACCAAACTTATTGCCCATCTCAATTTAGCCGATCGAGCGCGAGGATTGGTAGCTAGTTCTAGATCTGTAGCGATAATCGGCTTCTTGGTTAAAACTTTGAGACTTTCATTTTCGCGGAGAGTATGTTTGACAATTCGATCTTCGAGACTGTGAAAACTAATCAGCCCGAGTTTCCCGTCAGGCTTGAGCCATGTCGGTGCGACTGCCAAAAATTTTTCGAGCGAACTTAGCTCCTGATTTACGACGATCCGCAACGCTTGAAATGTCCGTGTCGCTGGGTGAATCCGCCCATAGCGATAGGATTTGGGGACAGCACCCCCGATCGTATAAGCTAACTGTGTGGTAGTTGTAAATGGTCGCCCAGCGACAATATCCCGCGCAATCTGCCGCGATAGTCTTTCCTCACCATAGGTAAAAATAATCTTGGCTAGTTCTACCTCTGAAGTATGGTTCACCAAATCGGCGGCTGTACTCCCTTGAGAGCGATCCATTCGCATATCTAGTGGTGCTTCATTCCGAAAGCTAAATCCGCGCTCGGCTAGATCTAGTTGCACCGAACTGACACCAAGATCGGCAATAATGCCATCGAATTTTTGGGTTCCAGGTTGATAGTCAGCATAATTACCATGCCAAAATTGAACGCGCTCACCATAAGAGCATAGCCTAACTTTGGCAGCATCTAAAGCCTGTACATCTCGATCGATCGCCACCAAGCGAACATCAGGCGCAGCTTGCAAAATCAGCTCACTATGTCCACCACCGCCAACTGTCGCATCCAAATACCAACCCCCAGCAACTACCCCCAAACCAGCGATTGTTTCCTGGCTTAAAACTGGAATATGTGAAAAATTGGCATCCATCTTTTAGAGGGTAGGGGGTAGAGGGTAGGGGGTAGAACGGGTAATAATGGGTAATGGGTAATGGGTAATGGGTAATGGGTAATGGGTGCACAAGGGAGATAAAAGTTTTTTATATCTACGACCTTTTAGTCTTCTTCCCTAAAGCCTAAAACCCAAAGCCTAAAGCCTAAAGCCTAAACTAAAGCCATGCAAAAAGAGGTCAGACATTTACTGTCCAACCTCTTGCTTACTGACCTGTTGTCTAAGTAGCCCCAAGGGAAATCGAATCCCTGTTACCTCCGTGAAAGGGAGGTGTCCTAGGCCTCTAGACGATGGGGCCGCGTTTAAGACACTTATCAATATAAGGGATATTTAAATGGCTGTCAATACCTAAACGAGATTTTTTTGCGATCGGATATTTAGGTCGATCGTTTGCTTCTGTGGGAGATCGATCTATGATGGGGATTCAAACCCGATCCTCGTTCTCGAAGAGGCTTTGCCAACGCTTACTATGACTACTACTCCTCTCCACAGCCCCTCTAGCGTCGTTACTCACTTACCCTTCATTCGGAGCGAACTTGCGAGTTTGCAGGCCTACACGCCGCATCCTGGCGGTATAGAGGGGCAGTCTGCGACTGTCGAGATCGATCGAGTAGATACCAATGAGAATCCTTACGATCTCCCGGTAGAGTTGAAGCAAGAACTGGCTCAGGCGTGGGTAGAATCGATCGAGAGCAATCGTTATCCTGATGGGGGACACAATCGCCTGAAAGCGGCGATCGCGGGCTATGTGATGGAATCAGCACTCAGCCATCCCCGCATCCTTCCCAGCCAGATTAGCGTCGGCAATGGCTCGGATGAATTATTGCGCTCGATCCTGATTGCGACTTGTGTTGGCGGGATGGGAAGTATTCTAGTTGCTGCACCAACTTTTAGCATGTACGGGATTTTGGCGCAGACGTTGGGCGTATCAGTAGTTAGTATCGATCGAGTGGGTACTAATTTTGAAGTCGATCTGACAGCAGCACGAGCGGCAATTAGTCATCCCCACGGCGCGCCAATTCGAGTGGTGTTTATGGTGCATCCCAATTCACCAACGGGTAATGCCCTCACCGCAGCCGAGCTAGACTGGATGCGGAGTCTACCTTCAGACATTTTGGTAGTGATTGATGAAGCTTATTTTGAGTTCAGCCAGCACACTGTCGTTACCGAATTAGCCGAGCATCCAAACTGGCTCGTGTTGCGGACATTTTCTAAAGCCTTCCGACTGGCGGCACATCGGGTAGGTTATGCGATCGGTCATCCGCAGTTAATTGCCACCTTAGAACAGGTACGATTACCTTACAATCTGCCGAGTATTTCCCTCGCCGCTGCCGAATTAGTACTACAACATCGCCAGTCGCTACTCGCCGTAATCCCTGAGCTAATTAGCGAACGCGATCGATTGTTTGTAGCACTCACCAAAATCGATGCTCTCAAAGTATGGCGTAGTGATGCTAATTTTCTCTATGTGCGGATGTTAGGAATAGACAATCCAGAACTAGCATTGGCGGCATTAGTCGCGCGATTAAAAGAGGTTGGCACATCGATTCGTCATACTGGGGGCGGATTGCGGATTTCGATCGGCACTCCTGCGGAAAACGATCGGACGGTAGCACGAATCACTCAATTGCTAGCCCAACATTAGATTAGACTAGACCTAATTCACGCTTGAGTAAATTGATGGATTTAAGACCGATGTAGCTTTCGCTTTCGACGACTTGAGGAAGTCGCATCAGATCGTCGCCAGCAGCTTCAATCGCTTGATGGACGATACTGAGACTGGCTTTATCGCTGATAATCGTGTGTGCGCGGCGGATCGTGGCATTGAGCTTGTAATTATCTTTGGTTTGACACGCCATAACCAACAGATCGTCACCGCGCATACTGTGTACCATCATTTCGGCAACAGCCAAAATCCCGCCGCTGAGACTGACAATCCCGACATAGCTATTTTTGGGCAAAGTCTTGACTAGAGCTAGCTCTTTTTCATAGTCTTGTAAGTCTACTGGAATCACCCGAATCGATCGAGGCGACACCAACTCACTACTAGCTAATTTGGACTCGACACCACCGATATGATAGCGACTAGTCACGATCGTCGCCGCCCGAGATTGGACTAGTTGAGCCTCCAATTTGTCCAGGGTAATTAGTTGAACGGGAATGCCGAGTGATTGTTGTAGTTCCTGGAGCATCAATTCACCCGCGCCTAAGTCATTTCTGGGTACAGTGACAAATACCCTTGCACTACACCGCCATCGCCAATCGATCTCTGTGAGAAATAATTCTCGCGCTTGATTGAGTGAATAACCCTGAGCGAGTAAGGTATTGAGACTTTGGGAGACTAAATCGATCGCCGATAGACTCGGATCGATGTGGGAATCAGCAAGCAAATGATTGCTTTCATGCCCCAATGACTTGACATAAATCCCCGAACCGGGTACCGATTCAACCAAGCCAGTCTGCTCTAATTGACTATATACTTTACCGATCGTATTCCGATGCAATCCCGTCTGCATCGCGAGTTGACGGGTACTTGGCAATCGATGTCCAGGTGAAAATTGTCGAGACGCGATCGCAAACAACATCTGATCGTAGAGTTGTTTGGATACGGGGATTTCGCTATCAGTTTGAATATGGAATTGCATCGGTTGATAATTGATAATTATTAATTAATAATTATTAATTAATATTCGGGATCGGTATCTGTCAGAGGTTTGCGACTATTCAATACTACATTACTCTGGCACTATCGATTCGGGATCGAGAGAACGTCGCTGACAGCATAAAACCCCAGTATTAATAGACTTCGATCGAGATCGTCATCATTCCGTTATTCTCTACCATCAAATTCAACTTCTTTGTCTGCGGACTTCATACAACATCAGTGCGGCGGCTGTCGCGACGTTTAATGATTCGACTCCGGCTGACATCGGAATTTTCACCTGAAGATCGGCTAACGCTGCGAGATCTTGGCTCAAACCTGCTCCTTCATTCCCTAATAAGATGAGCGTTGGCGATCGCAAATCGGCATCCCAGTAGCTAGTTTTGGTATGGGAAGTGGTGGAAACTACCTGTACTCCTTGCTGCTGATAGCTAGCAATCAATTCATGAAGATTGTCGCTTACACCCATTGCTAGCCGAAACCATTGCCCCGCCGAAGCACGGAGTACTTTAGGATTGTCCAAATCGACACTATCCTGACTCACCCACAACCCATCCACGCCAGCCGCCGCCGCTGTCCGCATCATCGTCCCCAGATTACCAGGATCTTGAATAGTGGAGAGGACAATCGTCAAGTTTGCGGGAATCGGCGGCTGCTTGAGAGCCATCCGTGGTGCAGTAGCGACGATCCCATCGGGATTTACAGTCGTCGCGATCGATCGGATTACTTCTTCACCGACCAATTCTACTCGATCGCTAGTTCCTAAGATCTGCGACCATAACTCAGGGTGATTTGCTTGCCACTGCTCGGTACAGCACACGGTTATCAATGGATAATTGACAGCACAGGCTTCCTGAATCAGATGGGTTCCTTCCAATAAAAATAGCTGCGTTTCCCGGCGTTCTTTGGGGCTTTGCAGCTTTTTGATTTGCTTGATCAGGGGATTTTGGGTACTAGTTAACATGGCAAAACAAGCGAGATACGGCAAATTCGGCAAACAGGGATAATAGTATATCCCTGTCTGCCGAAAAATGTTAGCTAAAATATATGCGCGACCCGAGACTCGAACTCGGAAGTCCTTGCGAACACTAGAACCTGAATCTAGCGCGTCTACCAATTCCGCCAGTCACGCAAAGCGATGGTTTTTGAACCAGCCACTTATTATCAAAGATTGAGCCACTATTTGTCAAGTGGCTCTAAAATTCTCAGGTATCAATCGAAATTTAGCGTTACCGATCTGAGGACTGATTTTTCACATCGCCAAAACAAGATCTCATCCCCTAAAACCCAAAACCTAAATTCGATCGCTTGCCCAGATCGATCGAGTCGTGATATAGTATGTAAGGCTTATTTACGGATCGACCGTAAAACTACGTTAATATTCAGGATTGAGGTTCAGCCGCGACAAAATTGCGTTAACCAAAACTTAATAGCCAACCACAGACAGCAGGAGCGCGTAGCTTAATTTCCCTGCCGAGGTTAACGCAAACAGACATGCTCGATCGCTAGTAATAATACTAGTCCAGGGCGACTGAATGACAACCTCGGCACCTAGTGTCGGGGTTAATTTCGTGCTTTGTTGTCGTCCTCGTTCACACCCAAAACTCGATCGATCGAGAGGTAATCATTAATATGGGGAGAACCCTAGCAAACAAACAAGCGATCGTCGCCACGCTCAAGCAAGACTTGAGTGAAGCGACAATGGTGGCAGTGATTAACTACCAGGGCTTAACCGTGGCAGAAATCACCGATCTCCGTCGCCGGATTAGTCCCAAAGGTGGTACCTGTACGGTCACTAAAAATACCCTGATGGGTAAAGCGATCGAAGGTAACCCAGACTGGCAAGCATTGGCACCGCTACTCCAAGGTTCTTCGGCATTCTTATTGCTCAAAGATGACATTGGTGGCTCGATCAAGGCTTACCATGACTTCCAAAAAGCCACCAAGAAAACCGAACTCCACGGCGGCGTGATGGAAGGGAAAGTCCTCACCGGTGCTGATGTCAAAGCAATCGGCGATCTACCATCCAAAGAACAACTCATGGCACAAATTGCTGGTGCCCTCAACTCCGTTACCGCGAAAATCGCGATCGGTGTTAAAGAAGTACCTGCTTCGATCGCTCGGAGCTTGCAAGCCCACGTTGACAAAGGTTAGAGCGCAAAACTCTCAACTCAGTCCCAATTTTCACCCATACATTTTAGGAATCTCCACATGTCTGCTGCAACCGATACCATTTTAGAACAGTTAAAAACCCTCAGCTTGCTCGAAGCGGCTGAACTAGTCAAGCAAATCGAAGAAGCTTTTGGCGTAAGTGCTGCTGCACCCGTCGGCGTAGCAATGGCTGCTGGCGTTGCTGCTCCTGCCGAAGAAGCTGAAGTCAAAACTGAATTCAACGTCGTCCTCGAAGGATTGGCTGACGACAGCAAGAAAATTGCTGTGCTCAAAGTCGTCCGCGCAATCACTGGCTTGGGCTTGAAAGAAGCTAAAGACTTGGTTGAATCCACGCCTAAAGATGTCCTCACCGGCGTACCCCAAGCAGCCGCTGACGATGCCAAGAAACAGCTCGAAGAAGCTGGCGGTAAAGTTTCACTCAAATAGCCATCGGGCAAAGCTCGATGCGCCTGTGGCAACACGATCGCATCAAGCTTGCGCTTACATTAGTTAGAATTCATGGTGCGGGATCGATCGATTCCACACCATGAATTTTTTGTGTACGGTTAGTAAACCTGATTTCAAGTTAAAAAAATCTGCACCAGCGATACCTAATATCAAAATCGCGATCGTCGATCGATTTAGTAAGATTTTGGAAGGATTTTAAGATATCATAATGTAACAATTGTCCAACAAACCTCTAGATCGGCGCGATCGCCTAAAACCTAAATCTCATCAGATCGCAACCCCATAAGTATCTATACATCCATACTTACTAGTCTTGTCTCAACTATATTGAATTCCGCCGATAACTTTCGGTTAATATATGCAATCAGCTACGCGCCTGGATGACCTCAAGATTTTAGAGTGTTTTCTGCAAAACTCTCTTCACGCTCACTTAGGGCGGATTGTCCCATTCCGGGTGCAGTGTCTATATAAAGATGATACCCTCTGGGTACTCGCCCAACATCCAGCGGATGTATCCATCGAGATCCCCGATACCTTTAGCGTCCTAGAACGCGCCCTACAAGCTGAAGAACCAAAAACGCCCCTGGCAGTGAAATTATACCTCCGGGCAGAAGGCAACCAACGTCCCTACAGTCAGCAAAGTTTTACCGTCTATCCCCTCGTCAAAAAAACCGTACCGGGCGAAGCCGCGCCAGCAATGACCGGGATGAGCGAAGACCGCATCGCCCTGGAGCGCGATCGTCAGTACCTGGCAAATGGTCAACCCATTCATATTTCAGCCGATCGTATGGAAAACTTCGACACCACACCATCCACAGTACCCGAAATCGTCCCGAACGATGCACATCAACATCGCTCCGAATACCCAGAGCGGCTGGTCACGATCGATGCTGAGGCTTTTGTCTCCGATATCGAGCATTCCTTTGGCACCAGCGACAGCAGTGACCAGGCTCCTTACCCAGCCGCCAAAATCAAACGCAACAAGCTCCTGCCCATCCTCGGCGGTCTGGGGCTACTGGCGATCGGTTCGGGCGCAGCTTATATGGGCACCCGTCCCTGTGTCTTATCAGTCTGCACCGAGCTAAATACCGCCACCCAGCTCACGCAGTCCTCTCTAGTCACGCTCAAAAATCCCACAGTCACCGGACAAGAAGTACTCACCGCCCAAAGACAACTCTATCAAAGTGTCGAAATCCTTAACACCATTCCGATGTGGTCTGGTAGTTACAATAATGCTCAAAATGCCCTCCAAGCCACCGTCCCTCTGACCACCGATTTAGATACGACAGTGGTAGCGATGAATCAAGCATACAAAGCGGCGACGAGCATTAAAACACCACCAGTGCCCCTGGTAAAATGGCAACAGAGCAAACAGATGTGGACAGAATCGATCGCCAGTCTGAGTAAAATCCCGGCAACCAGTCAAGTCTACCCCCTGGCTCGTCAAAAACTCACGGATTATCAAGGGCGATTGGTTGAGATTAACAAGCAGATCGAAATCGAAACAACCGCCGAGCAAAAACTCAAATCGGGAATCGAGGGCATCAACGCAGCTAAATTAGCCCAAACAACTGCCAAATCGCTAACTGAATGGCGGGGAGTCAAAACCCAATGGGATACTGCCAGTAGCCAACTAAGCAGCATTCCGGCGACAACAACTGTCTATGCTCAGGCACAAGGAGTACTCAAGTCTGCTCAACCCCAGATTTTTGCCGCTCAGGAAAAAGTTTTGGAAGAAGATAAGGCCAATCAAAACTACCAAAATGCCATCAAACTAGCTGAATCGGCGAAACTCGCTCAAAAAAATAACCAACTCTCCCAAGCAGTTGCCCAGTGGAATCAGTCGGTAGTTGCCATCCAGAGCATTCCTCAGACGAGTGCGATGTACCCCCAAGCGAAACCCCTGGCACTGGAATACGCCAAAAGTTTTCAACAAGTCGAAAGCCAGCTTAAAGATGCTCAAAAAATCGCTCTAGCAACTAGAGATCTGCAACGAACTTGCGCTGGGACTCCGCAGATCTGTACTTATACAGTGAGTAATAAGTCGATCGTCGTCCGGCTGATGTCACTATATACCCAGACAGTTGAGCAGACAGCAATGGCGGCCACTAGCCAAGGCGATGGCAATGCCAAAGTGGGCATCCTCAATCATGTGAATACGCTCGGTAACGCCCTCCAAGCGATCGGCGACAATGCTAAACTACCGCTCGAAGTCTACGGTGCCAACGGTCAGCAAATTCAAACTTACCGACCGCAGTAAGCAGGATCGAATCAGATCGTTAAGTCAGGTGGGCACTGCCCGCCATCAAGATGTTGAGGATATCAATCGGGAAGGTGAAGAGATATCCTCAACATCTTGAAGAAATCGCGAACAAAATTGGATTCAAGTTTAGATCTCGATTGCGTGGTCGTTGAGAATTGACTCCAAAATCTCTGGGGTTAGTCCATTGATGACAGCTTCATTACCGATATCGTCCATGGTTTGTTTGAGGCGATTCTCCCTTGGAGACACTGCGTGAACGAGCGCATCTTGTCTGTTACTGGTGGTAGATCTGAGCATCAAGCCAATCCGAGTAGCAATTTGCAGACGTTCGGGTGCTGTCGCGCTCCGATAAGCATCGGCAACCTCTGATGGTACTTCGACGGCAATCTTTTCTATGGCAGCCATAGTTCGTGTAATTTCCTTTACGTTCTCTAAATTAGTTACGCGGTTTGTGAGTGGGGATCGCAGATCGATAACAATTCATCGTTTTGACTAAATCGCTAATACCCCGAATCATCGCAAAATGTATGTTGCTATTGAGTATGATGCTTTCTACCTATAGCCATCGACTATCTCGACCGTGCGTTTCAATCGATCGACCATAAATGAAGTCTAATCCCAAGGGGCAGGACGTTCTAACAAAGCTTTCAATGCTTTCAATTGCTGGGGATCGGGTGCCGCTTCTAGTTGTCGTTCAAATGCCTCAAATGTGGCATCGTCAACTAAAAAGAATTTGCGATCGAGTAAAAAGCTAGTTGCCTCACCGTAGGCAGCATCGAGGATAAATTCCGTCCGACTCTTACCCTGAATCGCTGCTGCCCGATCGATCGCCTCTTTTTGGACATCTCCCACTCGCAGGTTAATCGTGCCGCTGCGCCGCTCTGGTTGTTTGGTTTTGTTAGTAGTCATAATTTTTATTAATTTAACAGTGCTGAAATTTTTTCGAGCGGGTACATCAATAGCAAGGGTTCGAGCTTGGACTCGATAAACCCAAATCGAGTATAAAAAGCTAGAGCTTCGGGCAAGCTGTGGACGATAATTGCTCGAATGCCAATGATTTGCGCCGCCGAAGCAATCCGCAACACGGCATCTTTTAACAGCCCCGCCCCTACGCCCCGACCGCTCCATTCTCGCTCTACTGCTAATCTGCCAATTACGCCGACGGGAATTGGATCTGGAACATTGTGTCGCAACGACCGGATGGCACTTTGACGGGCGACCGCACCAGCGGCAATACTATAGTAGCCAACGATCTGACCTTCAGTGGTGGCGATGATATAGGTCTTGGAGGCACCACTACTCTGGTTATTCCAGGCGTGTTTTTGCAACCAATGATTCATTTCTTGGTTGGTGCTGGCAAACGAGCTAAGATTGTCTGTGTCTGCGAGTAATCGTGGTTTGGTGAGATGGCAATACATCTTCCTATTTTAGATTC
>JBBRVB010000077.1:0-12563 GCA_038247275.1 Chroococcales cyanobacterium | reverse complement strand
TAGATCCGCTCGAATTGACTAATTATTAATATTGTGGTATGCAAAAAGCCACAATGTACTAGTATAGCAGCTATTCTGCTCGATCGTGCATCTGTTATTTGCTTTGCTACAAGCTTAGTGATGAAAGTGGATAGTGGATAGCGAACGATCGACAAAATAATCTTGTGCAGATCGCGAGCTAGTTTCAAGATGTAGATAGTGCCAATCATCCGAGTTTCAGACTATTGTGTCAATATTGAGATCGAGCCTAACCGAGATCTCGATCGACCTTAATACCTGGTAAATTTGAGATCGTCAAAGCTAATGCTCCTAAGAAAATTATGCCGAGTAGTCCAGAGATCGGATTGCCATTGATGCCAGTAATCCAATCCGAAACTCGACCGGAATATTTCACCATATTTCCGACATTTATAATATAGAATGCCCAGACTAGACCCGCATGAAGACCGATCGAGATCCCCAGTAGATTTTGATATTTACGTTTGGCGATAATTACTACTGTTGCCAACAAAAACAATCCGGGGAAGGCGGGTAAAGATGCTAAGATGGCTGGGATTGGCTTCAAAAAATGCAAGATCGCAAATAAACCAGCATCAGCAATCCACGAAACTTGCGGTGAATAATCTCGTTCCAATTCATTTAACATCCAGCCTCGAAAAAATAGCTCTTCTGCTAAACCGACACCCAATGCAGTTGCCGCACCTTCTAAGGCTAACTGAAGGATAGGTAACCGTGGGGGTTGCCATGTGAGCCAGCCGAGTAAGCCTTGGGTGATAAATAGTGCGAATGTGAAACACGATCCGATCGCGAGTCCTTTGAGCAATAGTAATCCATTTTGACGTGTGAAGACCAACCCATACCGAGCATACAGATTGGGGTGTTGATAAACCCTGCGCCCCCACCAGGGTACTAATGCGATAAACTCGATCGCGAGTAATCCCATCGTCAGGATCGAGAGTAAATTTTTGGTACCAGGATCTTCGAGATTTTGGGTACTACCTATGACGAAATATATTAAGGCTAATCCAGGCACCCACAATAGAATCAGCACCAGCAGAAAGCTCAACATTCTACCTGGTGCTGGATAATTTTTAATATTACTAAGATTTAACATCACAAATTCAAAACCTTGAGCCGTTGTAATCTAGATTAGCTTAGATGACGATAAAGTTTTAATTTTGATTCGATCTTGGCTGATGTATCCTGCGGAGTCACACACTCTACAGCTAAAATCTAAAGCCTAAAGCCTAGCCCCTAGTCTGCTGGCTCGATCGTACTAGTAAGACCGTGACTTTTCAAGACTTCTGAATAATGCTCGGCATGTTCTTGGTTGCAGGTAATTACTAAAGCCATACCGTATTGATGGGCTTGCATCATAATATCGATCGCCTGTGGTGCAGAAAGGTTGGGGATTGTAGTTGTCAAAACTTCCACTACATGTTCCATTGCGTTAAATTCATCATTGTGGAGCAAGACGCGGTAATTCGGTGCGAGTTTGCGAGTAGTTGATGATTTTTCGATAGTTTCTGTATAACTCATACTTTTAAGAGTAGATGATAAATATTGACATTGGCAAGGTCGAGCAGAGCGTTACTGGCAGAGGTTTATACCCTCTTGGATTAAGAATACTCAAGCATATATTGCTATTTGACTACTGCTGCTATTTTACACGTACTCCTAGCGGCGGTTTCTAACTGCTGGAGTTGTAGGTAGAAACTTAGGTTAAGTAGCCAGATTATCGATCTCGCAACGCGATCTCGCTCACCTACAAACCACTGTAGAATTGAGAACGTTAATTCGTGTGTTGCTTGTGAAGATGCTATCGTCCCCACCCAAACTTAAAATTTTGATCCTGTCCACTCCAGTAGGTGCGCTAGGTTCTGGATTAGGTGGTGGCGTGGAGCTGACGATCGCCAATCTCGCCCGAGAACTCCAATCGCGGGGACATACGATCGAGATGATCGCACCTGCGGGTTCGGTATTAGGCGACTTCAAGATCCTCCAAATCCCTGGCGAACTTCAGCTTACCGCGCAAACTCAGGAACAAGCCGCCGCGATCGTCATGCCGAGCAATCCAGTGTTAGCAAATATGTGGGCAACTGCAAGGCAGATTCAGTACGATTATGACCTGATCTTTAATACTGCCTTTGATTGGTTACCATTCTACCTCACGCCTTTTTTCGATCGACCGATCGCGCATTTTGTCAGTATGGGTTCGCAAATTGCAGCGATCGATCTTGCCATCGAACGAGTCGCGACTGCTTATCCGGGGACGATTGGTGTTTGTACCCGCACTCAGGCGCAAACATTTAGGTTTGCTGATTTATGTTGGGTGGTGGGTGGGAGTGGTGTCGATCCGGCGTTGTATGAGTATTGCGCGCAGCCAGAACCGGCTCTGGCATGGTTGGGACGACTTTCGCCAGAAAAAGCCCTGGAAGATGCTGTAGCGGCTGCCCAGCGCACGGGGATGAAGCTCAAAATTATGGGGAAGATTCAAGATCCGGATTACTGGGCGCAGATTCAACGAGATTATCCCACCGCCCCGATCGAATATCTTGGCTTTTTGCCAACTCATGAGCTACAACAAGCCCTTCGTACCTGTCGGGGGCTATTGATGACACCGCGCTGGGTGGAAGCCTTTGGCAATGTCGCGATCGAGGCTCTAGCCTGTGGTGTCCCAGTCATCGCTTATCGGCGCGGGGGACCTACGGAAATTATTACTGAAGGTAAAACAGGATTTTTAGTCGAACCAGATAGTATCGATGGTTTGGTGGCGGCGATCGATCGATTGGATGAAATCGATCGATCGGACTGTCGCCATGCGGCTGAGACTGTTTTTTCACAATCCGCCTGGGGTAATGTGATGGAAAGTTGGTTCGCTCGACTGGTGGGTTAAACAGTTGACAGTTGACAGTTGACAGCGATTCACCTCCGGACAAGAGGTGGGATGCTCCTGAAGTCTAGTTGAGATTGTCTACCTTCGCATTAATGACTTCACGAATGTCCGCTGGAACGCTGGTAAAAAACTTGTATCCAGTCAATTTTTCCACTTCTTTAACTGAAGTGCGATATTGCTGCCAAGGATCGTCTCTGACTCCTTGCTTATTTGGGATGATTACCGCGATTGTCCGAGTATTTTTGGTGACTCCCGCCGCGCCAGCATTGGGTCGATCCAATACTAGGATTACTTTCCACATAATGGCGGGAACTACCACCTTCCCACGCCCAACAGTAGCTTTAAAACCGTTTTTACCGATCCAGCCTTGCCCATGTCCGCCGGAAACGATGAATAATTCTTTACCAGATCTGGCTAATTGGCGAGAATAATTTTCTAATTGCACCCAGACACCTTGATTATTGTCGGGCGATTGGGGGATGATGTTGGTCATCAAAAAGGTGGGAATATTATCTTCAGGAGAGCGGCTGCGATCTTCGGAATTTGTCATGTGGCCGCGATCGAATCCGCTCCCTGTATAGTCGGATGGTTTAATCCGATCCCAACCGACAGGTAAATCTTCATCTGGTGCAAATTTGCCTACGCGATGAGCATCGCCCAGCCATGACGCATTTAGCTCCCACGATACCCAATTAGGCATCCCTTTAGTTCGTGAGTAAGAAAGTGCATACTGGGGTCGCACGAGCAAATAATTCTCCGAGTTACCTGCTGAACTGGTTGCTTGAGATGGATTTCCCATCAGCAGGTTGAGATTGCCGCTGGTGTCCCCTCCTGATGGAATGTCGGGATTGCGACAGGCGACGACACCAATGGCGATCGTCAAAATCAGGAAGTAAGCTATTTTTCGCACAGTTGTTAACATCTAAATCATGACTCGGGATCTAATTTCCCCGCTGCCCTCTCCCAGCCCAAAGTCCAAAACCTCAAGCCTAATCCTCAGCAGATCGGGGGGAATCATCATGATACAGCGCATCCAATCGCGCGCGCGCATCCTCGACACTAATCGACTTCATGATTAGCAGCGGTTCGTTGGTGACATTGCCAAAATCGTCTAATAACTCGGGGTGCGGAACGGTACCCGCTCGATAGCGGTAGCCCTGCGAATTGGGGTTTGCCATCGCCCGTGGCTGCGCCGCATCCATGCTAAACCCAATCAAACTCCGGATCAGATTCCCGATCGCCAGAAATGCCAAAATGGTGAAGGCAATTAAATAAATTATCTGTAACATGTCACTGTCCTACACGAATAGCCAAAAATATAAATAGCAGGTGAAAAGTTGCGGGATCTTTTCGGTTAGCGATCGTCACCACCTTGGCTTGGAGCAGGTGAATTGGCAGATCTCAACCATGAATTTAACTTTTATGAGAAATTAAGACCACCGGGATCGCTCCTTACTCTTCTATCTTAGACTGTTCCGACTGTCTTAACTGCATTGAGACATGCCAACATTCGGTTACGATTTGATGCCAACCAACCATCTGGCTCGGCTCGATCCCCGCTTGTCCGCCCACCGCCTGAAATAACATTTTGGCAACACTAACTTCCTGCTGTGCTTGCTTGACTCGCGCTAGTAATGCTGATTGAGCACTGGGACTTAAAAATGCAATCTGCTCGCGCTCTAGCAATTCTGTCGATCGACTAAACCAGTAGTCAAAGTCTACAAGTAATGGCTGGAGAATGTTTTGGAGCAGTTCTTGTTCTGACGGCTGCGACTTGGACATGAGGTAAAAATAGATTGTTGTTATATGTCTTTATTCTAGTTGTTTTTTACAATTCTTAATGGAAAAATTTAGAATTGATAACCGAACCAAGCTAAACCAGGATTGGTGGGTATCATAGAGATGACAACTTGCCAAATTTTGACTTTTGTACTCGATCGGCAGTATAATAGTACATAGACACCAAGCTTTTGGTAGTCAAACTAAGGCAATGTAACTTCACCTCCCCCTGTTCATAGAGGCATTAATGGCAACCCAAATCACAAATAGCCCAGACAGACAAAAAGCCCTCAACTTAGTCCTCACCCAAATTGAAAAATCGTTTGGCAAAGGGGCGATCATGCGTCTAGGTGATGCCACGCGGATGCGGGTAGAAACTATTTCGAGTGGAGCAATGACCCTAGATATCGCCTTGGGCGGCGGTTTGCCCAAAGGAAGAGTCATTGAAATTTACGGTCCTGAAAGTTCGGGTAAAACTACCCTCGCCCTCCACGCGATTTCGGAAATTCAAAAAGCGGGCGGAGTAGCTGCCTTCGTTGATGCCGAACATGCGCTAGATCCGACCTACTCAGCGGCATTGGGTGTAGATATCAACAATCTCCTGGTGTCCCAACCCGACTCTGGTGAAGCCGCCCTCGAAATCGTCGATCAATTAGTCCGTTCGGCGGCTGTAGATATCGTCGTGATTGACTCGGTAGCAGCACTGGTACCCCGCGCGGAAATTGAAGGCGACATGGGTGATTCACACATGGGTTTGCAAGCCCGGTTGATGAGCCAAGCACTTCGCAAAATTACTGGCAGTATCTCCAAGTCTGGCTGTACGGTAATTTTTATCAATCAATTGCGCCAGAAAATCGGGGTTGTTTATGGTAGTCCCGAAACAACTACTGGTGGTACCGCACTCAAATTCTACGCCTCCGTCCGCCTCGATATTCGTCGGATTCAGACGCTCAAGCGTGCCAATGATGGCGAATACGGTAATCGAGTCAAAGTCAAAGTTGCTAAAAATAAAGTCGCTCCGCCGTTCCGCATTGCCGAGTTCGATATTATCTTTGGCAAGGGGATTTCGACTGTCGGTTGTTTGGTAGATCTAGCTGAAGAAACTGGAATCATCACGCGCCGTGGTGCTTGGTACAGCTATGAGGGCGACAATCTCGCTCAAGGACGCGATAATACGGTCAAGTACATGGAAGAGAACGCGGAGTTTGTCGCCAAAGTCCAGCAACAGGTATTGGATAAGCTCAATACTGGCGTACCCGTCTCGGCGAATACGCTCAAGCAAGCTGAGGAAGAGGAAGAGGATACTGACGACGAAGAATAAGTTTTAAAATTGGGGTAGGGGTAATTCATGATTACCTCTACCCTAATTTTTAAGAGGTACTTAAGAGCGGGCATTGTTAAATTCCTGACATCGAGTTTCCGGGATCGAGTAAACTTGAGCCTGTAGTTGCCATTGATGCGCTGATGACTCAATTACCTTATCGATCGGATTTACCTACCTTCTGGGCACCTGTAGATGTCTCTCTGGCAGCTTTTGTCGCGATGAATGCGGTAGTGATGGGAAATATCTCAATTGAGTCGGGTGTGAGCATTTGGTATGGTGCGGTAGTCCGAGGTGATGTCGAACGGATTGAGATTGGGATTGGTACTAATATCCAGGATGGGGCGATTATTCATGGCGATCCTGGCAAACCAACGATTTTGGAAAGCGATGTCACGGTGGGACATCGTGCAGTAATTCATGGTGCCTATATCGAAACAGGCTGTCTAATTGGCATTGGCGCGATCGTGTTGGATGGCGTGCGGGTGGGAAGTGGTAGTATCATCGGTGCGGGTTGTGTGGTGACAAAGGATGTCCCACCGCGCTCGTTGATGGTGGGAGTGCCAGCAAGATGTCTCAGACAAATAGATGATGCTGAAGCTCAGGGATTAATCATCCACGCCAACAAGTACGAACAATTGGCGTTGGTACATGCCGGTAAGGGTAAAAATTTGGGATTTATTTAAGCTCGATCTGGAGCGTTCAACCATAATTTAATTTTGATTATGGTGAGATTAAATTGTGTTGCAGGGCAACTCGTCAGGATAGATCGCTAGTTCTTTGACCAAAATATAAGGCTGAATAATCATCGCTTGAAACTTTTGATGAGGATTTGTATTCCAGCGATTGAGAATTTCTGGAGATGGCTTGACAAGTAGTTGTTCGCCGATCCAATGTTGAACTGATTGCGTATTGTCACTGGCAATCGCCACTCCCACATCCAATATATCTAGTTCGGGAACGACTAAAATTACGGCATCTTTTTGAATATGGGGCTTGAGCCACTCTAATTCGGCTTCATCAACGAGTTCGGTTAGTTGTTTCCGTAAATTTTCCATGACAAAATAGGGCTAGAAGTTAAACAGTTGATAGTTGGCAGCGAAGTGATATGGTGCGGAGTTTGCTCGATCGAGACTAGATAGTTATTAATTATTAACTATTATCTACCGAGGTCATGTAACTCATTGATTTTTGTGGTGCAAATTGTGGTGACCCGATCGAGTTCCGATCTTTTAGTATCCATTGGTGGGGGAATTAATTCACCAATTCTAATCGTTATGGGAGTAGATTGGGGGAATTTTTTGCCTTTTTGTTCGATCGAGTTCGTCCCCCATAGACACACAGGTAGTAGTGGCACTTGTGCTTTTGCGGCAATCAGAGCCGCACCTGGTTTGGGATCGACAACTTTCCCATCGGCTGTGCGCGTACCAGTCAGAAAAATCCCTACACCCCAACCATTGTCAAGATAATCTAAAGCCGCCCGAATTGCCGTGCGATCGACTGCGCCGCGCTTAACTGGATATGCACCGTACAATTTAATCGCCTGTTTTAATACTGGCACTTCAAATAGTTCTGCCTTTGCCATGTATGCTACCGGGCGCAACACCGCCGCCGACAGTAGTGGCGGATCGAAATTACTCCCATGATTGCTCACCACTATAAATCCGCCTGTTTTGGGTACATGCTCCGCGCCCTCTATTTTCCCTCGGAGATACAAATAAAAGAAGGGGTTGATAAATGGTTGTTTGAAGGCATGATAGAAGGCGAGATTAATTAATGGTTCGCGGGATCTAGACATGGAATAATTTAGTTGACAGTTGACAGCGAAAAGTGCGGTCTTGGGGTTTCCCCAAGTAGAGCACCTTTTCAAGACAGTTGACAGTTGACAGTTGCGACCTAGTGTAGGATCTAAGTATAACAACCGCTAGAGTGCAACAGATATATCCTCGATTTCTTCAAATCAGAGTGCCGACTCGCGCTCCGCTCCTTAGTTATTATCTTTAGTATTACCCATCAAGTAGAGCAAAGCCATCCGAATCGCCACACCATTATTTACCTGCTCGGAAATCAAACTTAAGGTGGGATCGTCCATCAGATCGGAGGTGATTTCAACACCGCGATTTGTTGGTCCTGGATGGAGAATTTTGACATCTGGACGACACAATTTCAGCCGTTCTCGCGTGATGCCATAATGTCGATGATACTCGCGCAAACTCGGTAATAAATGTTCAGTCATTCGCTCTTGTTGGAGGCGTAATGTCATCACAAAGTCAGCATCTTTCAAGGCAGGTTCGAGCTGCCAATGAATGAATAAATTGGACTTGTCGATCCCCAGACGCGGCTCCTGGCAATAGTCGGCAAACTCGCTGGGGAGCAGTGTCGGTGGGGCACACAGATGAACTTGGGCACCGCTAGCCGTCAGACTCCAGATATTCGATCGCGCCACCCGTGAATGTAAAATATCCCCAACGATCGCAATTTTCTTGTCTTTAAGTAATGATAACCGGGGATCGACAGGATCGATCGTCGCACAAATTGTGAGGAGATCTAGTAATGCTTGCGACGGGTGTTCGTGTTGTCCGTCGCCAGCATTTAAGATACCTACTTTCATTCCCATTGTATCTAGTGCCGTGGCGATCGCGTGGGGCACTCCGGCTTGTTTGTGGCGAATTACCATTAAGTCTGCACCCATCGCCAAATAGGTTTTGGCGGTATCGAGAATGGTTTCGCCTTTGGTGAGCGAGGAAGTCGCGGCGGCAAAGTTGAGGGTATCGGCGGAGAGGCGTTTGGCGGCTAATTCAAAACTACTGCGGGTGCGGGTGGAAGATTCAAAAAACAGATTGGCAACTACACGCCCCTGTAAGGTGGGTACTTTTTTGACGGGACGCGATAAGACTTCCTTGAAGCTAGCGGCTGTCTGGAGGACGGTATCGTACTCTGTGGGGGTAAAGTCTGCTAAAGAGAGGATATGTCGGCGCGTCCAGGTCATTTTAGGGGATAGGGAATAGGGAATAGGGAATAGGGAATAGGGAATAGGGAATAGGGAGGAATCTTAATTTATGCCTCACTGAAGGCGATCGCCCTGCCATGACGATCTACAGGTGCAAAACATTACTCCCGATCGTAATCAAAGATAGAAATAGAATAAATCCGATCGTATCTAATAATGTCGTTACCAATGGCCCACTAATGAGAGCCGGATCTAGATTTAGCTGTTTGAAACCGATCGGTAGTAATGTCCCTAATGTCACGGCAATTATTGTATTTGTTGCCATCACAATTCCTGCCACTATTGCCACCCAGCGTTCGCTTGGCGGTGTCCAAATTAGTGCGAGTAGAATCATGGTTAAACCAAGACCGATGGCTGTTCCTAAGCCTGCTAACACCTCTTTACCAAGAATTTCGAGGGTATCGCCAGCAGTGACTTCACCAACTCCGAGGGAACGAATGGTGACAGTCAAGGCTTGAGTGCCAACTGCGCCACCAGTATTAGAAAAGAGCGGCATAATTACGGCGAGTACTGGCACTTTGGAGATCGTCTCTTGGAAGGGGGCGATCGAACTAGAAGCACCGATATATAGTGCCATAATTCCTAACAACCAAGGCAACCGATTTTGTAATTTACTCAAAGGTGAAGACAGGGAAGAATCTTCGCCACCCGCCACACCCGCAAGTTTTTGGATGTCTTCGGTGGCTTCTTCTTGTAAGATGTCGATCACATCATCGATCGTGATGATGCCAACTAAGCGATCTTCGCGATCGACTACAGGTACTGCAATCAAGTCATACCGCTGCATTTGTCGCGCGACATCTTCTTGAGACGTTTCGGTATAAACTTTAATTACTCGATCGCTAGCAATATCTTGAATGGGCGTATCAGGAAGCGTAAATACCAATTGCCGTAGTGAGACTACCTGCTGAAGCTTGCGGCTATCGTCGGTGACATAGGCATAGTACACCGTTTCTTTGTCGCGATCGCTTTGTTTCATTTTTGCCAAAGCTTCACCCACTGTCAAACCCTGGCGCAGCCGCACGTATTCCGTCGTCATCACCCGTCCCGCTGTCCCTTCGGGATAACCAATAATTGTCGCCGTCGCCGCCCGTTCTTCGGGGCTGAGTTGGGGTAGTAAGCGTTTGACGACTCCCGCAGGTAACTCGTCAAATAATGCCACGCGATCGTCGGGACGCATGGCTTCGATAATCTGACAGACTTGAGTATTGTGGAGAGCTTCAATCAGCTCCTCTTGAATCTCAGTCGGGAGGTATTCAAATACATCAATCGCGCAACCCTTGGATAATAACCTAAACGCGATCGCGCGTCGTTCTTGAGGCAATTCACTAATATAATCACCCACATCGACAGCAGGTAAATGATTTAGTTCTGACTTGAGTTGATTTAAGTCAGTGATTTCGGATAACTCGATCGAACCTTCTCGACTCAGCATAAAACCTCCTAGCCTCCTTTACTCTGGGAGACTAGCTCATCAGATGCTCAAGAAGATTGTTACTCTAAAGTGGATGGACTGTAGTCCATAACGTGCATGTCTATTAGTACCGATATTTTAATAAAAGTTTAAGATCGGTGTCTCTATCGTATCGCTGGATGTATCTCGATGGCAATCTTAAATTAGGCTTTGGGCTTTAGGGATTAGACTTTAGGGATTAGGGTAGAGCATTGTCATTGGTGAAGCCGCTACCGCGAACGCATCGACTCTTACCCACGACATCGCGATGATAAATCAGATCGCCGATAATAGATAGTCGATAGCTTAAAATCCACTCATTATCACTGGCAACAAGCATCGCCAATCGCTCCAAGAGAGCTTAATCCTCTCAATCTCAGTGAATCAATCATGTCTCAATCGATCGAAGTCACCACTCATATTATCCTCCGCGATCTGTTGCGACATCAACCGACGATTGTTAATTGGCACCATTATCTGACGATGGCTCGGTTAGTCGCGCGGGGATTGCGGCTCTCTAAATCATCGCTGATCCAGACTGGGATTGCCACCCATCGATCGACAGGTAAATATCGACTTAGTTATCTGATTCCTGCCCTACTGTGGCATCAATCGGTGACGATCGTTATCCCTACAGCCTTCCAAAATCTCCTAGTTACTACCGATCTACCTCAAATCCAACGATGGTTAAACACGTCAAAACCAGTTTATTGCAGCGATATTCCGCCTGCTTCAGCATTTACTGGCTTATGGATCGTCGATCCGCAATCTTGGTTGAGTCAGCAATTACATCATCCCAAATCGAGTGCGAATAATCCGACAATTATTGACGGTGCTGATGACTTGGAAAATTGGGCGCAAGCACTACTCACGCTCAGACTCCAGCCCCCAGATTGGAACAACTTGCGGACGAGTCAACCGCCAGAGATTTGGGAGCAAATCGTCAACATCAAAATCCAGTTAATGGCTAGTTTATGGCAACACCCACCCAATCCCTACAACTGCTATTTATTAGATAATCTAGAGCGATCTCTAGTCAAGTCAGTAACCAAACTTTGCCAACCAAATCTTTCCCCATCTTGGCAACAGTTCGATCGCGAATTATCAGCATCACCCGATCGATTAGTTTGGGCAGAGATCGATCGGACTCGCGGTACCTTCACCCTCGCAATTACCCCAAATGATTTAGTTACTGAATTGGCACCGATTTGGGAACGTCAACCCGCAATTTTGATTACTAGTGCAGTCGATCTGACGGCTGAAGCGATCGGCTATCGTCAAGAATTAGGATTAGGTGAAATAACTTCAGTCAAATTCCCACTCGATCGCCAAAATGACCTCTTCAAACTCTACATCCCTCGCTGGATGCCGCTGCCGAATACTAGTAAGTTCCAGCCAGTATTAGTCGATGAAATCAAACATCTATTATATTTGATGAATGGTTATCTCAAATTTGTTGTTATCTTAATTCAGGATACCCCGCTCAAAGCCCAACTAGCAGCTATTCTCGCCGCCGAATGGGGTACCAGAGTCCAAGTCGATCGAGCCGACCTCAATGAGTCAAATATCCTCGTCTGTGGGTGGGAATTTTGGCAGCAACATCAAGACGATCTACCGACACCGCAATTAATGATTATTGCGACATTACCGATTCCCTCACTCGAAGATCCTTTAGTTGCTGCCAAGGTGAGTTTTTATAAGCAACAAAAACAAGATTGGTTTCGACTCTATTTATTACCAACAGGCTTGAGAATCTTGCATCGCGCGATCTCACCCATGCGATCGTCTAAACGGATCGTCGCCATCTTTGACAATCGGATCGATCGGCGAATTTATGGGCAGCAAGTCTTAGCTTCACTCGCACCAGCAATCCGCATTAATTATCTAGAATTGAATTGTCTTGATTCTAAATAATGATACCTGCTTACCTTTTATAATTTAGCCCTGGTAAGCTGTTTTACATCTAAAACTTTTGGCTGAATCGCTCACAGCAAGCGATATAGACTGCAAATAGTGTGATTTAAATGTTTGACAGCCGAAACTCGTCAAATCTTGCTGAGGCTGTGGAGCGGTATTCATTCTATTCTCCCGAGGATGGATTTAC
>JBBRVB010000076.1:0-12682 GCA_038247275.1 Chroococcales cyanobacterium | reverse complement strand
TAATCTCGGCTTGTCACTCTCAAACCCTTGCTATTAAGCCAAAAATGACTAAAAAATCTAACGATAATAGATTTTAGGCTCAAGCCCTTGCCAGCAATCATTCTGAGCGTAAATCAGCATACTAAGTAATGAAGAGCCATAGATATTAATAGGTACAAAAAAGCCAGCAATCGATCGCTGGCTGGGTATCAAGTTTTACTGCGATCGTCAATCTGGTTTCTCAAGATCTTGAAGGTGGCAGCATCAATTTTTGTCATCAAGTGAAGAATTCAAAATAGACTTCTATTAATGCTTCACCAATAGAAAATTTTCTATTCTCAAATTCTCCACTCAGCAAACAAATAAAGTGTTGACGAGCAGCAATTAGTCTAGTTAACATGGGATGTACTTAAAGTAATGTTTGTAATCGATTAACCAATTCTGAGATGGGTTCCTCTGGGCTGAAGCTTGGCTAAAACTTCCCCATTAACTACTAATTCTTCTGAACCAGACTCGGCTAACTGTTGCCGAATTGTATCGGTACAAATTTTATAACTAGTTTGGACTGTGACCAGATTTGGAGGAAAATCTTGCGCGGGAATATTACTATTAGTCCACAAAGGCTGTTTTCCACCATTCTTAACAAGTTTGATAGTTGCTTCTCGACCTTTAATAGTCGAATCATCACGATTATCTAAGATTTTCTTGAGATAAGTTTTGAAGTTCGACAGGGCATTTTCTCTGACTTCAATCTGACTATTGAAGTTGTCGCGGCGTTTTTTGAGATAAGCAATTTCTCCCTCTTTGGCTGCAACTACCGCAGCAATTGCATCTACCTTCGTGGCAATTTGTGCCTCTAATCGATCGAAGCTATTAATTAAGGCGATAGTATCAGTTTTACCTTCCACTTCTTCCTCTTCAATAAAAGCCATAATTTGTTCGACTAGATCGTCGCGGCTTAACTCTAAATCCAATAATGATGCCATAATTAATCCTTAGTATTAGTGAAGATCAGAAAAGCCCCAGTCAAAAAGTTGTGACTGGGGCTAATATTTAGGTTGGAGATTCGACAGGAAGACTACGGGTTAGCAGGAAAATTCCAGAACATTTTGGCGGCACCGCCAAGAATGATTAGAATTAATCCACCAACAATAGTTCTCAACAGTAATTCTTGATTACTAACTCTTGTCGATAGTCCATCAACTTTGACATCAAGAGTATTGATTTGACCTTTAAGTTCAGATACGCTCAATTTCAATTCATTCTGACCTTGTTCCATTCGCTCAAGGCGTTGGTCGATCTTAGTGAATATATCTTTGAGTTCGATTTCAATCGTGAGGGACATAATGTTAAGCTAGAAATGAGTATTATTATTGGTGCTTTTGAAGAGTCCAGCAAATCGCCATTTGCTGGACTCTTCCATTTTAGCTAATTAGTAGCAGTAGCAACCTCGCGCCAAGTGCTAGTAGGCAAGTACAGCACACTGGAACCGAGTCGCTCAATCTCAGTTGCGCGATCGTAACTTTCGATATCCTCAGCCGTGCGGGTGACAGCATTGAGCATTCCAAACTTACTTAGATCGCCACTACGAATCAAATGATTAAGCACTAAACCAGATTCGTTTTCACTAAGTCCGATCGCCTTAGCAGTCACTTCAACCGCCTTAACTGGATTACCAGTAATTAGGTTAGATTTAGCTGATTGCATATCCCCTACGGCTTCCTGGAAGGTAGAGATACTAATTGCATTTTGTACCAAGTCACGAACTTTGAGCTTGAAAGCATCATCGATCGCTTGAATCGTATCAATGGCATATAGATCGGTATTTTCAGCACTACGTCCTGCATGATTTTTGCGTTGCTTTTTGTCTTTAAGAATTAGACCATTAGTGCAAACTAATCGATAAATAAAAGGTTCGACACTAATACTCGAATTCCCAATTTCACCATTACTCAGAATAAAGCCAGCTTGAACTGGATCGCCGATAGCAATTGCAGCCTCAATGTTCTTATTAATCACCTTTAGATACATCCGTTCATCGGTGACTTGGCAACTGACAATTTCAATCCCACTGCCCATCTCAGCTAGTTCGGGGATAACCATTCCGAGGATTTCATGGTGATCGACGATGCGGTATCGACTGCTCAAGAATGCCCGCATCTGACCTCGTAATGTCCGAATTAGACCTGTTTCATCTTGCCGTTCGCCTAACCAGTGGTTAACATTTTCTGCCAAAAGATGTGGTGACTGTCTCATCATCCGATCGTAATAGATCTTGGGAATACTGAGCTTGCTTGCCATTTGTGCGTGGGCATAACTAGTAGCTGGCATTAATTCCAAACCGCTGGTTGTTTCCAATTGAAATTTCCCACTAGGCACCATTGTCAAACTTTTGGTGTTGGCATGGAAATCTCGTTTGGTTTTCTGCTGGTCTAATAGTTCTTGAGCTAATTCGACGATCGTGCGTCCAGTTTTCATGATTTTTAAAATGTGGTAATGGTTGATAAAAACCGCCAAGCTGGGTAGCAACTTAGCGGCACATATTCTAAGCGATTAGTACTGAGAATTTTGGTAATAAATCTCGCGATTTAACATCAACTGTTCGTCAAAGGCTAACTGTTGTTCTTCATCAGCAAGACTAATAAATCCAGCCACTTCAATGAGATTTTCAGTGGGTGAAACTGGTATAATGAGGGTATTCATGACTAACAACTAGTAATTGGATAAGTGAGTGATTTTGCTGATACAAAATCACTCGCCAACAATAGATAAGCGGGTCTACGGATTCGCCCGTCTATTATTTGGGTGGAGATAACATTCGTTTGATGATTTCCATCAATCGATCGGCATTGAGACTCGGCATTTGCTCGATATCACCACCAGCACTAAGGGTTGGCTCGATTTCCAAGGGATCGAGTAACAACGTTGGCAGGGAGAAGTATTTCGCAGTATGGATAATCTGCAAAGCCTTACGATTACCATCCAAGTCATAGTCGGGCAGCACTACTAACAGCAATCGTTCCAATCTGTCGCGGATCGCCCGCAGCTTATCGAACATAGTCTGATGGGAATAATCTCCACCTTCAAGACATAGAGCTGGAATACCTCGACTGTGAGCAATTTCCACGCATTTTTGACCCTCAGTTACCAAGATAAGATTGGTCTTACCTGGATAGGGCAGCAGCCGTGATAGTCCATAGGGTGCCCACGATCGATCTCCCGCACCATTCACCCATGCTGCACCGTTAAGGAACTGCGGAAAGATCGACTTGTGATTGGCATAATCGATCCGCACCACCCGTTGACTGTGGCTATACCAGTAGTGAGTTCGTCTTCCCACCACATCTGACAGTAAATTGCGCTTAATTAGGGGGAAGTGGAGTAGGGCGGGATGGACTCGTGGCAAGATAATCGGACAAGGCTCTGACTCAACTCGTGGAGTGTAGCCAGAGCGATTGAAGTCTGGGACGAGAGCCGCCATAATTTCCAGCCGATGTGCCCTAGTGGGATCGTTCCAGCAATTCCACCGCCCTAATGGGCAAAATGTAAGGTTATGCCCAAGACAGGCAGGACAATAGTATCTATTCTTGCGATATAGACGCAGATTGTCCTTATAGTCTGCGAGAACGATTGGTTGAGGCATTAGTTAAAAAGGGATTTTATCCTCTTCAACCTCATCGTTCTCAAATTCATCATCATCCTCAAACTCAGGCGGATCGATATATTCCGGTTCGGGTGCTGGCTTAGTCTTAGTTGCAACTGGAGTGATAGGAATAGTTGGTGCGGGTGCTGATTCTTCAGCTACAGGAGATGAAGCTACATCGATCGCATTGCTGTTATCTTCTACTGGAGGAGTAGCAGCACCAGTTATTGCGGCTGGTGTGACAAGCTCTGGAGCGGGTGCCAGCATAATCGTCCCAGCCGTAGGTGGTGACAGCAACGAGCGCGATCGAGGGTTGAGGATATCAATAATGGCATCGGCAAGCCGTTCGTCAGTGCCCATGAAGAAATCCTGCCAATTCAGGACAGTGGGATGGACATAGCCATCGATATAACAGGCAGGGGATTTGACTTTATCACCAACAGATTTGCGAATGATAATCGGCTGAAAGATGCAGAGGGCATTGAAAACTTCGTTTTTAGGACGGAATAAAGTCTTATTCGCTTCTGCCTGACAGCGAGCCACTGACGTGCAAAACTTCTGCCACTCGATCGATAGAGTCGCTTGGTGAGATCCCATGGCGAACAGTCTCAGGGGAATATAGTGCAGTGGCTGCTTGTTAGCGTCCATAAACATCACCAAGAAGATTTGGAAGTTACCAGCGTTAGGATCTTTACTGTGCTTGGCACGATCCCATTCACCCAGTACGACGAGAGTTTCCTCAGTTTGACTGGCTTGGCGATCGAATGCCCCCAGTTGACAGATGGGAGTGAGGATCATCCGAGGCTGCTGGAGCAAGATTCCCACCTCGGTTTGCCCACTGTTATAGGCGTACTCGGTCATTTCGGTACCTTCGAGGTTCTTCCAGCCAGCCTTCTCAGCTTGACTCAGCGGCACAAAATAACCGCACTGGGTGGGATTCTCGCCGCGCAACGCTTGGGCGTAAGGGTAGGAGAAATCGGTGGCTGGTAATGCGTCGGTGAGATATCGACTAGTAGTAGTGGTCATGAATTTTCAAAAGAAGATAAAGAACAAAAAAAGCACCAATGAGATTGGTGCCGCACAAACAATAAAAAAGCACTAATGGAAATTAGTACTGAAGATTTTAAATAGATGCCAATGCTTGACGATTGAAATCCAATAGATCGATCGCAAATTTAGCAGCAGCCGGAGTAATTCGTCCTTCAGGGATGCGATTAAAAATATCATTAACTTGAGTGGGAGTAATCGCGTTTAACCGCTCTTGCCACCCAATTTGAGGGTAAAGCCTGACAGCAATCTTGAACGCTTGAATCGGATCGATCCGTTCTGTATTATTCCAGAAAGCTGATTTCATCAGATTAGGCGCGAAACCACTTGCAGCAATCATCGCCCTCGTTGATTCGCTGAGATTTCCACCGAGACTAGATCCGTGATCGAAGCTGGGAACGAGATCTAATCTGCCATCAACAATCATCACCTCCCAGTTATTTGGATGTCGATCTACTCCGCCACAAACTGCGTCCAGAGGCAGATAGCCCACGAATAAATCGGTAGCTCGATCTATCCCTGCGATTCCCTCCCAATTTTCGGGACATCCTACTTCATTTTGAGCCAGAGCGTTGAGGACATTCTCAACGCTATAGCTCAATGGATAACCTGCTTCATCGTCAGTGAGTGTATTAGCAAGCAAGTCTCCACCAGCAATCGATTCAGCCCCTGGAGGCAAGCAATTAACCGATAGAGAACCTGGAACAAAGCTTTGTCGTTCTTCGTTCCAAGCGAGAGCAAATTCGTAACGAGCAGTAGGTAAATCTAATAGCTTCGAGATTTCATAAACCACCTTTTCTACCCAATCATTCCGCACATTAGGAATAGGAACTAGTAGTGAAGTTGCTGCCTTAAATAAACATAAACCTAGCTCTGGATGTTCGTACCAACTTTTGCTCAACACACCTTTTAATTGGATGGGAAGTAGCTCGACTACTCTCATCGTTTCAGTTAATTGATAAGTTGGAAACAAATTACTCATGCTGCTAAGACATTTGCCAAAATCTGTTGATATTTTGCTTCACTAAATGGTTTAAGTTTAACAGTGGCGTGGCAAAGAAGATGATAGTAATACCAGCCAACTTGTGAATTAATTTTAGTAACTTCGACTTGAACAGAGCGATTGTGTCCCAGTATATCAACTAAATATCCTGGCAGTTTACCTAAAACAGTACTGCGATGAATGAGATATCCAGTTCGATCGAATTCTAAGATCGTACCTACTGATAGGTTGTCGATATATTCATGAATCGAATCCCCTAAATCTGGTAGATTTCGGGAAAGAAAGTAGAAGTGATAGTCGCCATTGGCATCCGCAGTTACTTCTGGAAATAGATCGTAGCCATCAGTTACAGAGTATCCACCACTTCTCGATACATAGGCAATTGGATCGACGGGGTGTTTTGATAAATCTAATAACTGCAACTCTTTAAGGGCATCCTCAGGACGTGCTATCGGCATCCGTTGAGCAAAGACAGAAGGGATTTCCTTGGAGATTTTAACCCCATTAGGTTTAATTAATCCTTTTTTAAATAGCAATTGCATATTAGGACTAGCATCGATCGCATCAAATACTCCATTAACATAACAAGTACGATAGCCATCAGCATTTTTCGACATCTTTTGGATTAGATACCACGCTTTACTAACGGGATCTGTCCAACCCATAAATAATCCAGTAATCATAATATTTTTCCTGAAATCTTGTTAATTGATGATGAATAAGATTCAATACAAACTAGGCTATTTGCCAAAAGATTTTTATATTTTAAAATACCTCTGTTATTTGGAACTAGCAGAGGTATTTATATTTTAAGCTGATTTGAGGATTTTTGAGGTCATCATCTCTTCATAAGCCGCCGCCTCTAGCTCCATCTGTCGCATGTGAACTAAAAAGTCCAACCCATACTGCTCCGACTCACTCAAATAGTCAAGATCGAAGACAGTAGGATCTGAATAACGCTGCATTCCCCGAATCTTAATCTCATGCCAGTAACCTGAAACACGTTGGCTAGGACGGTAAACAATTTCACCACAGATGCCCCAAATTAAGCGTAATCGAGCAATCCACTCATCTCTTTCCTGTGGGATGTTATATCCCAAATAGACTAGGAATGCGGGTTCGTTTGCTTCAGCATTACCCCAACTGTGGGGATCTTCAGCAGGTGCTTCACAAATTACTAAGCCTGGGATTAATTCTGTGAACGTGAAATCTTGTTGAACTGTAGAGCGTGGCTGGGTTATCATTAAATTTCGTTAATTGTAGTCAGGTCGATAACACGACCTTTTTTATTGAGCAAGCAGCAAACATCAGCAAGAGTAACCCTGCTGACTTTTGTAGTTAAAACTTGGTGTTGCACCTAAATAAATCACCTGCTGATAACCAGCAGGTGATTCGAGCGGACTTAGCATTGCACGAGTTCAGCCGCAGCAGCCGCTTTATTTGCAGCAATAGTGGCAGCACGTTTTTGAGCGGGTGTTAAAACGGGTGTAACAATTTCAGCCTCAACAATAGGCTCAGGTGCAGAAATAGCTTCAACAGCTAGCTCAGGCAGACTAATCAGAGCGACAGTTGAAGTAATCCAGACATTGACAGTACCAACATCACCCAACTTGAGATCGCCAGTGACAACTAGATTAGCTTCGGGGATGAAAGTAGCAGCATTGAGATCGTTATTGGCAACGGTAAAGTGAATGGCAGTATTACCATCAATCGCAGTACCAGTAATGTATTTACCAGATTTAGCAGTTAAAACAGTCAGGTTAGCAGTGAACTTACGCATGATATTTGTCCGAGCACAAGTAAAAGTAGTGGATCGAAAAAAAAGGTGAGAGTTTACCAATTGATAAACTCTCACCAAGAATAGACAAGCAGAAATTAAGCTAGTTGAGGGAGAGGAGGAAGTTGTAGATCTAAGACGGTGATAACTGCTTTGGATTTGCGCTCACCACTGTCTTTGTCGTTCCAGAACTCAAAAGTTAGATCGCCAACAATCGAGATAGTTACGCCTTTTGCGATTCGGTTAGCGATGGTAGCGAAGTTATCACCAAGGAATTTGAGCTTGTACCAATCGGGAGTATCAGCACCAGTCTTAACTGCCAAGGAAGCTTCAACCAATCGTAGGGAACCAGTACCATCTCTGAGTGGGATAATTTTGGATTCAGCATCAGCACCAACGTTGCCAGATAAAGTAACTTGCATGGGAAATGAACTCCAGATGAATCTATAAAATTTTCATAAATTACTTACAATAGGGTTTATCGCTTATTAATAGCAACCAATACATTCTGGTAGGGAAAGCTTAAATGTAAAGATCGATTGTCTCCAACGCGATTCCTAATTATTCTCGATCAGTGCTTCAATTTGAGCTAACAATTTCTCTAAGCTCTTTTGCTTTTTGGGATTTTCCCAGATTGGAGATTTCTGTAATTTGTTAGAGACTTCTTTATAACGGAATTGAAGTGATTGCGGCTGGTTAGGATTTTCCTGTTGCTGCTCTGGACTTTTCTTGAGAGTTTTAACTTGCTGGTTAATTTGCGCTAGCGATAAGTTGTTATGAATGCTATCGTTGAGCAGCGTCATTCTTTCTACTTCGCTCTTAATCTTGGAGATCGCCTGCGCTTTCGTATATTCAAGTTGACCCGATCGCAATGCACTTAGCAAATCGTCAGGTAGATTAAGTAAAGGTAGACGGTTTTTGACAAACGACTGCCAATTCATTTTCCCCAGCCAACTAAATAAGTCTTCGATTATCTGTGTTTGGGGTTGAGACATAACGTTATGTCTCAACTCGGATTCCTCATCTTTGTAGCGATCGCAAACGTTACGCATTTTGTTGAGATAACTGACCGTTTCGTCCCAAGTCAGCTCCAAATGTAGAACCAATAGTTCGAGGATGCCTTCCGTTTCTTCAATCGGATTAAGATCCTCTCGCTGAAGATTTTCTACTAAGCGAACCTGAGTGGTAATATTGTCATCCATCTCCCTAATGACAACAGGTACCTCTTTTAATCCAGCTATTTGTGCGGCTCTTAACCGTCTTTCTCCTGCTACTAGCTCGTACTCGTTATCAACTAGTGGACGTACTAGTAATGGCTCGATGATGCCTAATTTGGTAATCGAGCGTGAGAGTTCGTCAAGTTTTTTGGGATCGAAATATCGGCGTGGCTGGGATGGCGGTAGTTTAATTTGGGCGATCGCCAGCGTAGCATTTGGTTGTTTTGGTGTTTCAGTAATTATTTGACTGCCAAACAGGAGATTAACTGGTTTTTTGATTTCGGTGTAGGGGAGATCTTTTTTACTCACGATTTTACTGCCAATTTTTCTAGACTACTAGCTATTTTACTTAGGATGCTCACTGCGGGATGGTTTTTATCGAATAGTGCCAATGGGACTCTGCGTTCTGAGGCATCGGCAAAAGCAATACTTTTAGGAATAGGTGGAAAAACAGTTGCGATCGATGATAGCTGTTCTTGGATCGCTTTAACAGTCCGTGATTCTTGGGCAGTCCGACTATCGAACATAGTGGGGATAAAGCCAGCAAATTGTAAGCTGGGGTTGGTATTTTGATGGATCTGAGCCACTGTATTTAATAAAAGTTCAGTACCTTTGAAAGATTTGAATTGGCACTGGATCGGGACTAAAATATGTGTGGCAGCCGTGAGGCTAATAATGCTGAGTAGTCCTAATGATGGCGGGCAGTCGATCAAGATCGTGTCATAATCATCAGCGACTTTGGCTAGGGCGTTCTTGAGCCGATATTCACGAGAGATTGCACTGGCTAATTGCATCTCACTAGCCGCAAGGTTAATGTCAGTAGGGACAAGACTCATCCCGTGAATTAGCTGGCTGTATATGGGTAATGGTTTGCTATCAATAATCGATGAGTGTACACTTTCGGTTAATTCATCAGGTTCTAGCCCCATGAAGGTGGTGAGGGATGCCTGGGGATCCATGTCAACCAGCAACACCCGCTGTTTCTTTTTTTGAGCCAGGTGATAGCCTAAATTTTGAGTCAAGGTGGTTTTAGCAACTCCACCACTTTGGTTAAACAAGGCAATGATAATGGGTTTAGTCATGGTTTGGTTGATTTATCTATTGGAATCGTACAAGTCTAGTTCTAGTTGTCGGTGCAACATCAGTGGTAACTGCGGCAATCGATCGATCAAATCGGCGAGTGTTAATTGAAAATTTCTGTGGTTCTGGCGCGATCGACGCACCTTTGGTAGCTTTAACTTGAGCGATAATTGCCCTGGAGTCGGCTGAGGACGATGGCGGTGCATTCTTAGATGACACCCGCTGCACAAGCAGACGAGATTAGATCTGTCGTTTTGAGCGGGATTCCCATCCAGGTGGTGGACTTGAGCCGAGAGTTTGCGTCTGAGGGATAGCTCTAGGTGACGGTAACTATTGTTGGGCGGTAAGCACTTCAAGCCGCAGCGGTTACAGCGATAACCTGCTGCTTGCTTAACTGTAGCGGCAATTTCTGTCCAATTGTCTGGATAGCCTAGCATTAAAGCCATGATTCTAAACTTCCTCATTAGGCTGTGCTTCAGCCTTGGATTTCTTCCCAAACACTTGGATATTCGACTGCTCTAACACCAAATTTTTTGAAGTTGAGATATCCTTCGCTATCATACCAAGATCGCGAACGAAGAATCGATAATCTTCGATTACCTCTCGACGCGGCTTTGCCAAAGATTAGTGTCGCTCCTTCAGCCAATTATTTAGTCGAAGTTTGGGTATCATAAAGCAACGTATTTCCGCCCAATCTTGCTGGTAAACGAGTATATCTTTTCCCCATCCGATCTTGTCTCACCGCCAACCCAATTGCCTTATTCGATCCTACTACGATCGCTAATTTCTTCGCCCTCGTCAGTCCCGTGTACACCAAATTCCGCGATAACAACAGGTAATGCTGCATATACAGCGGCAAAATTACCACCGGATATTCCGAACCTTGGGATTTGTGGATGGAAATCGACCAAGCTAATCCTAATTCGTTTAAGTCCGCATAATCATAGATAACTTCTCTCCCCTCAAACTGAATCTTCACCTCATGCTCGGTCGAATCGATCGCATTAACTACTCCCAAATCACCATTAAATACTTCCCGCTCGTAATCGTTCTTGAGTTGAATCACCCGATCTCCTACCCGCAAACTATCCCCACCCCGATTAATCTGAGCTTTTTCAGGTGCGGGAGGATTGAGTAACTCTTGCAATACCTGATTCAAATTCCGTGTTCCCACCACCCCTCTAGTCATCGGACATAGCACCTGAACGTCTGTAACGGGATTAAAACCCATACTGGGAATAAAATCTCGAATCAGGTCGCAAATCGTTTGCACTCCATGTTCTGGCTCAAATCCACCACTATGCCACAGACAGTCCGACACAGGCGCGTCAGAAATCGGTTCCAGGGTGGGATATTGTCCCCGATTAATCTGGTGAGCGGCGCGGATAATCCCGCTCGATTGAGCTTGACGGAATACCTGAGTGAGTCTAACAACTGGAATCCGACCCGACTTAATCAGATCGCCTAACACGCTACCTGGCCCCACCGAAGGTAATTGGTCGATATCTCCCACGATCAGTAAATGAGCATCAGTACGGATTGCCTTAATCAGAGAATTCGCTAAGAATAGATCCAGCATCGAAGCCTCGTCAACCACGATCGCATTATGAGGCAAAGGTTCATCTACACCTCTCTTAAACCCTCTAGTTGCCGGATCGAACTCCAACAGACGGTGAATAGTTTTCGCTTCGATTCCCGCCATTTCTGACAGCCTCTGAGCGGCTCTCCCCGTTGGTGCGGCTAGAGCAATTTTCTTATCCATTGCCTTCCACAAAGCGACAATCGTGCGGGTACAGAAAGTCTTCCCACAGCCTGGGCCACCAGTCAGGATCATCACCCGTTGTGTCGCTGCCATCTCCACTGCTTGCTGTTGTTCGGGGGAAAGACTAATTCCCTGACTTTGGGTAAATCTGTCAATCCAACTGCGGACGCGGGATAAATCTACCGCTTGGGGATGTTCGAGGAGCTTGAGGATGGAAATAGCTAAATTCTGTTCGGTGTAAAAGAAGCTGGGTTGAAAATACAAAGGGATTTCCTCGACTGTTTCCAGGATTAAATCCTGTTGCACACTCATTTCCCGCAACACTTCTAGCACCACATTCTCAGTCGCGGTATGTTCGTCTGTCGTGAGTTTAGTTGCCGCCGCTGCCAATAATTCCGGCTGGGGTAGGAAACAATGTCCATCTTCGGCGGCTTCTCCCAGAACGTGTTTGATGCCAGCTCGATAGCGGAAAGTAGAAGCGGGATCTACGCCTAAATTACGCGCGATCAGATCGGCAGTCAGGAAGCCAATCCCAAAGATATCTTCTGACAGTTGGTAGGGATTAGTTGTGACAACAGCGATCGATTTATCCCCATACTGTTTGAAGATTTTAACCGCGTAGGTAGTCGAAACCCCATGACTCTGAAGAAACAGCATCACCTCCTTAATCGCTTTCTGTTCCACCCAGGCGCGTTGAATCATCTTGACTCGCTTCTTGCCGATACCTGGGACTTCAATTAATCGATCGCTATCTCGTTCGATAATATCCAAGGTGTCCAGCGCGAAATGTGCCACAATCCGTTTGGCAGTAACAGGGCCGACTCCTTTGATCAAGCCGCTACCCAAATATTTTTCAATCCCTGTCAACGTTGCAGGTTTAGTTTCGCTGTATTTAATAACTTGAAATTGCTGCCCGTATTGAAGATGCTCTTTCCAAGTGCCCTGGAGTTGCAGCGTTTGCCCCGCTTGGATATTAGCAAAGTTACCAACAATTGTGGTTAACTCGCGGGCACGAGGTGATTGGAGTCGAGCGACCGTGTAGCCACTTTCTGCGGAATGAAAGGTAATCCGCTCCACCACTCCAGTTAGAGAAACCTGGGGTGCAACTGAAGAATCGCCTGGTGTGTTTGTCTGATAACTAGACACTACAGAATTAGGGAAATAATAGACTATC